>JBARPZ010000584.1:0-1566 GCA_049643445.1 Sedimentisphaerales bacterium | reverse complement strand
CGCTCCTTCGTGCGCCATACCTCCAGCTCGGTCTCAAATCCAAATGCCTGTTTACTCTCCGCCTCAACGCGTATGACCTGCTGGTTGGCGTCCACCCACACCCGCAGCGTCACTTTCTGCTCCGCCGCCCCCCCTGTTATCTCAATCTCTCCCTGGCGCAGCTTAAGAGTCTGCTTGAACGCCATCCCTTTTCTAAACTGTTTCGGCCGCACCTTCACTCGAACCTTGCCAAGCTTCATCAACCGGGCATTCTCACTCCACAAATCCGTCTTGCTTATATAAAAGAGCAGGTCACCATCTTCCTCGACCCATACGTTCAGCCCGATATCGCCATTCCCTATCGGCATCGACCCCGATGAGTCCTTACTCGCCGTCTCCCAAACCACGTTATATTGATCCAGCGGGTCCCTCGCCCCCTCAGCCACGCCTGCAACCACGCATACTCCCAAACACACGAACAATATCAACAAAACTGATAAACCGCTACTTTTCTCCATCATTCTTTCCTTTCATTCGTGATTTATTATCATTCCTGCAAAGTCGCCGAATCTACTCCTCTTGCTCTACCTCAACCGCCCCCATTCTAAAAAATAAACCCTTACTCCGCCAGCGTTTTCATTCTGCTAAATGCTAACGCCTATTGACAAATCCGCCGGATTCTGTAAAATCATCTACAAACAAATAAAATTGGAACATATTTCGGAGGAAATATTATGATGTCGAATCAATTCAATCGCCGCGAATTTCTCGCAAAAACAGCAATCTCCGGCCTAAGTGCCGCCTTGACCACCGCTGCAACTGTCAAAGCCGGTGAAAAACAGAAGACTAAACGAAAGGCTAAAAATAAGACAAAGCTCAGCACGCCCCTGGCACAAAAAATCGGCTGGCGCATCGCCTGCCAGCTTTATACCTTCCGCGACCGGAGCTTCTACGAAGCCCTTGAAGCAATCTCATCATTGGGCATTCGCAACGTAGAGCCGTGCTTCTTCTTGCCGTTGGACAAAAAACGGCCGGATTTAATGACCAGCGAATCGCTTTCACCGAATGTCCGCCGCGAGATGAAAGCCAGACTAAAAGACTACGGGATAAGAATGCCCCACTATTATGCCCCCGTCGATGGCAACACCGCCAACTTCCGCAAAATTTTTGACTTCGCCAAAGAAATGGGCGTCAAGACCCTTGTCGCCGAGCCGCCCGCTGAAGTCTTCGAAAAGCTCGATGAGCTTTGCAGCGAATATAAGATAAACCTGGCCATACACAACCACCCCAAATCTCCGGAATCCAAGTACTGGCAGCCGGAGAACGTCCTCAAAGTCTGCGAAGGGCGCAGCAAACGCATTGGTTTCTGCTGCGATACCGGCCATTGGGTCCGCTCAGGTCTTGACCCTGTCGAGTGCCTAAAGAAAGCAAAGAAACGAATCATCGCCATGCATTTGAAAGACGTCGCCGAGACCGGCAAACCCGAAGCACGCGATGTCCCGCTCGGTACAGGCAAGGCAAACTATACAGCCGTCTTGAAAGAGTTATACGCCCAGAAGTTCCGCGGCGTGATGACGATTGAATACG
>JBARPZ010000583.1:0-1832 GCA_049643445.1 Sedimentisphaerales bacterium | reverse complement strand
CGGCCGCTAAAGAAAATACCCATCATGTTCTCAAAAAAGATCAACCCGGACGTACGTTCGGGAAAAAGGTCGTCCTTGGCGGCATAGAAACTATGCAGGTCACGATACAGACTTAACGCTGCGATGCGACGGGGTACTGACAGGTTTGGCAGAATGCCTTCGCTGGGTTTGCCCGGTATGGCAAAGGCGACGGGTCTTGTCGAAGCTGTCGTTTTGCCGTCCACCGATGCCCGGAGAATCAGTTTGCTCTCCTCGACATCCAGTCCCAACGCCAGCCAGCTTGAATCCCGCACCGCTTCGACAATTCCTGCGAGAGTCAGTGCCGCCAACGGACTGTTGCTCGACTGTTCCAGAAGAGCGGCAATATCCGGGATGTTTTTCAAAATTAACAAATCGGCAAAGACTGTGGCCACCGAATCGGGGCCCGCCGCTCGCCTGGCCGCCTGGTAGGCGGCTTTCGATGTCAGGTTTTCGCTGGCGCCATTGGCGCGAAGTTCCAGAACGGCTTTTAGCCCTTCCGGACGGTTGGCAAAGACCAGCCGCTTGCCGATGATCGCATGCGCTTCCTTGCCGTCGAACGTCCATGCCGTTACATCCTCGTACTGCGTGGACTCCACCCGGTTCGGCTGCTCTTGTTTCTCAGCCTCGGACCGGGCCATGTTGAGCAGTATCTCGTGAAACTTCTGAAGCATATCCTCATCTTCGGCGTCGATGATAATCAAAACCGTGTCCTCCGGGCAAATGGCAAGCGTGATGCCTCCGCCGGTCAGCTTCGCCAGGGCTGTCCGCCAATCTGTGTCCAGCGTAATCTCCATGAAATTGATGAGATTGAGTAACTCTTTGAACTTAGGTGTCGATGCCTGCTTCTGGTAAAGCGGTAAGGCAGTGATTGCTGCGGTCGCCTTCTCACCCGACAACAATTCGAGCAACGCTTTCGGTTGTGTCAACTCAAGCGAAATCACGGCATCTTTAGGAATCCATTGAATAGCCGGGGGCAAGCTTTGTGCCGCCATCGTGTTTTGTGCCGCAAATACAGCCAACGTCAGGGTCAGTATAAGTCCAAGTTTCTGAGACATGACATACCTCCAGGGATTGTTGTAACAATCATTTGTGTCTAACAATCAATAAAATGTAAATAAGCGATAACGATTATACTCTATAAACCTGCAATAGTCTTGAAAAATCATGATTTTCCAAGACTGCTATTTTTCCTGCCATCACATCAAAAAGAAGGTAAAAAATAAAAGACAAAACATTGTTAGCTGCCGGGAATCCTATGACAGTCTGCGAAAAACTGTCTTTTCAGGCTCTTATACGCTTATGCGGCCTTAAAGGTTACAGTCCGGGGGACAAAAACGGCATGTTTTTCATTGTGGCAAAAAGAACACTGAAAAATCGGGAAATCCGACTACTGAACACATTCATATTGTGCTGTCTGGCGGGGCATTTCTAACGCAGCGAAAGCCGTAGATATCGTATCCAAAGCAGGCATCAACATAGCCGGGATTTTCATTATAACGATAACCGGAGCGACAGCTCTCGGCGCTGAACTTCCATGCGCCGCCGCGTACCACCTTGGTTTCTCCGGTCTTCGGACCCTTCGGGTTTTCTTCGGGGCTTTCCTGATAATAGTCCACTTTGTAAAAGTCGTTGCACCATTCCCAGACATTACCGTACATATCGTACAATCCCCAGGGATTGGGATGCTTTTGGCCTATGGGCTGAGGTTTCCCGCCGGAGTTTTCGTCAAACCAGGCATAACTGGCCAATTTTGACGGACTATTCCCAAAGAAGAATGTTGTTTTGGTTCCTGCCCGGCAGGCATATTCCCA
>JBARPZ010000582.1:0-5708 GCA_049643445.1 Sedimentisphaerales bacterium | reverse complement strand
GATGTACACCCGCGGGGCGAAAATCAAAGACGAATACGACGTCAAAAACGTCAAGCACGCCGCCAGGGTCGGAGCCGAATTAGGGGCAGACATTGTCAAGGTAGTCTATACCGGCAGCATTGAAAGTTTCACCGAAGTCGTGCAGGGCTGTCCGGTGCCGGTGGTGATTGCGGGTGGGCCGAAAATGGACAGCGACGAGGATATATTCAAAATGGTAGCAGGTGCCCTCGAAGCCGGTGCGGCAGGTTTATCTATCGGCCGAAATGCCTTCCAACACAAAAAACCGGATAAAATTATTGAGGCCCTTTGCAAAATGGTCCACGAAGAAACAACTGTCGAAGAGGCGGCCAAGATATTACAAGACTCAAATTGAGTAAGAGCAAAAGAATGTCGGAAAACCTAAATCGACGAAACTTTTTAAAAAAATCCATGATTGCATCTACAGGCGCTTCATTAGGTTTAAGTCTTGAAGAAAAGGCTTTATCAGCAGCGCCAGCCGAAGGGGACTCTGTTAAAGGTTTGCCAACAGGCAAAATCGGCAACGTTAAGATTGGCAGATTGATTACCGGGGAAAATCAGTTCAGCGGCTGGTCCCACAGCAGAGACCTCAAGTATCTCCGTGAATTGTTTAAGGCCTATAATGCCGAAGAAAAAATCATGGAGACCCTCCAGATATGTGAGGAAATGGGGGTAAACACAATCATCACGTCATCGTCGGGATACCTTAATAAGTTCTGGAAGGAAAGGGGCGGCCGGATACAGTGGATTGCGCAAGTCCACCCGAAAGTAAACGACCTGACCAGCGATATCAAAAGGGCCATTGATAATGGCGCCGTTGGAGCTTATGTTCAGGGGGGCGTCGGGGATAATTTCGTCAAAAATGGCCGTGTTGACCTCCTTGGCAAAACCGTCGAATTCACTAAAGAAAACGGATTAATCGCGGGTATCGGCGGGCATTCAATAGAAGTGATTATGGCGTCCGAAAAAGCGGGAATCAAAGCTGACTTTTATATGAAGACTTTACATCACGGCAATTACTGGTCCGCTACGCCTAAAGAAGACAGGGTAGAATTTAATGTTGATAGCGGCAGCCTCAACGACCACGATAATATCTGGTCGATCACTCCCGAAAAAACCATCGAATTCATGAAGAAAGTCAAAAAGCCCTGGATAGCTTTTAAGGTTCTGGCTGCCGGTGCGATTCATCCAAAATCCGGCTTCAAGTATGCCTTTGAAAATGGCGCCGATTTTGTCTGCGCGGGAATGTTTGACTTTCAGGTTAGAGAGGATGCAATCATTGCCAAAGACATACTATCGGGAAAAATGAACAGGCAGCGTCCATGGATAGGTTAGAGAAGTACACAAAATAACTCATCAAGGCATAAGCGCGGAGGCAGTTAAACTACTGCAAAACTAAAAGTATCTAACAAAAGCAAATTTGTCATTCCGAGTCAAATTTGTCATTCCGAGCGCAGCCGAGGAATCTATTCAAATAATCCCGCGAAGCGGTTCCTCATTTTGAAGTCAGGTTTTGTTAGAGCCTCTTTAATCATTCACCCAATTACCCTTAAGGTTTTCACCCAAGTCATCTCTTCGCCGTCAAAGCGACATGAGTTTCTTCCCGCGGCCTGTCGCATTCATCCCGCAAGCCCCGCCACTTGTTGGCGGGATTGTCTTTTTGTTTAGCCCTCAAGCCTGCTTGGGGGTCATTCCCGCGAACCTGCCGAATCCGTTTTGTTGTCATTTCGACCGAAGTCCCCCGTAGGCGGTAATCCACTCCGGTGTCATTTCGACCGAAGCAATGCAAAGCATTGCGAAGTGGAGAAATCTGGCCAATAATGTAAAATAACCTCCCCGCATTCACTCATTCACCCATTTACGCATTTACTCAATCCACTTTTCACTTTTCCCGAATCCCTGCATGCATTAGGCAGGGATCCAGATACTTACTTCTCCCTTTTCACTTTTCCCTTCTTATGTTATCCTCTGTGCCTAAATGCGTGATTTGGACATCTTGAAGAGTGCAGCGAAATATAAGATATGAAATTGTTTGGCGGGAAGTGCGTGTTTTGGGTAAGATGCGAAAGTGCATGGCTGTCTCTATTATTTAATATTATTTACAATTTATCCCTTTTAAGGATTTAATATGCCTAATTGCGAAGCACACAAAATATTTGGTACTGTAACGGGAGCTGTTACGGCAGTTAGTTATGGTTATTACAAAGAACAGAATTTTGAAAACGCATGGCAGTATGCCCTTGGCGGCGGCTTGGGCGGTTATTTGACCAGCACATTAGCGGATAAGCTTGAGCCTGCGACATCGCCAAATCATAGAGGCATTTTTCATGGTGTGGCATTAAATGGTGTACTGGCAATTAAAGCGAATGAACCGACTAAAAATTGTCTGCAATTTCTGGTTGATAAAGCCAATGAATATGATGTCAGACAGGAACCATTTAAGGCTTTTCTATACAGACTAGCGGTTGGTCTTGTTATCGGCGGTGTGGGTGGCTATGCATCGCATTTGACAGCAGATTCGATGACTACCAGGAGTTTGCCCCTTATTTGTTGAGAGATTATTTATGGCCGTAAATGAAACCAGACGGGTAAGGTGTGCAACTTGTTTTCACACGCGGAAAACGAGAGAATTACTTGTTATGCATAACATCTGCATGCGCCATACTTTATTAAAAAGAGGACTTCAATGACCTCATTAGAAAATAGAACTGTTAAATATTCTGACTTGATTAGTGAAATAGAAACCGGACAAGTTAAAATTCCACAATTTCAACTCAAGTTCGTGTGGGGTATTAAAGCATCAGCAAAACTACTGGACAGTATAATTAAAGGTTATCCTGTCGGAACATTTATCTATTGGAGAACGAATGAACGCTTAAGAGCTATTCGTGATATTGGGAACATTACACTACTTGAGCCAAAAGAGGGGGAATATATTAATTATGTTCTTGACGGTCAGCAACGACTAACCTCTCTATTCGCTCCATTAAAGGGAGTGCAAATCACTGACGAAGAGGGTAAAATATCTGATTATTCTAAAATGTATGTTGATTTAACAGCAGCAGATGATGGCGAAATTATCATTACAGATATATCAGATATGGAAGAGAGCACTTTCATTAAACTAACTGATTTAATGGAAGGTAACTTTACAATGCTTGCTTCATTTCCAGAAAAATATCACCCAATACTGGCACGATACAAAAAGATTATTCAATCCTACACCTTTTCAGTAATTAATCTAAAAAATGCTACTATTGATGTAGCCACCGAAGTTTTTACCCGATTAAATGTCGGAGGCAAAGCCCTGACATTATTTGAAATTATGGTCGCTAAAACCTATGACGCAGTAAGGAAGTTCGACCTTTCAGAAAAATATGATGAATTAAAAGAGGAGTTAAGTAATAGTCGGTATGACACAATCCCATCAGCTACAGTACTACAAGTAGTTGCAATACTACTTGAAAAAGATTGCACCAGAAAACAGATATTAAAACTCGAAAAGCAAAAGTTTATCGATATTTGGGATGAAGCGATTGATTGCATTAAAAGAAGTGTCGATTTTTTCAGGAGTTATGGCATTGCTGTAAGCCGTATTCTGCCATATAATGCGCTCATCGTTCCATTCAGTTATTTCTTCTATCTCCACAAAAAGAACCCGACAGGAAGGATGAAGAAAAGATTGGAAGATTATTTCTGGCGGGCATCTTTAGGTTTCAGGTATTCATCAGGCGTAGAAAGCAAATTATCGCAAGACATTGAGAAAATCGAGAAGATTATTAACGATGAATTACCAAAATATGAATGGGCAATTACCATTGATGAAAAGTACATTGAGAACAATGGTCGGTTCAGCATAGGAAAGGCATTTATTAAAGCCATCCTTTGTCTTTATGCAAAACAAAAACCTAAATCATTCGACAACAACCTTGATGTTATTATGGATAATAGTTATCTTAAAATAGCATCGAGCAAAAACTATCATCACTATTTCCCAAAATCCTGGCTCAAAAAGAATTTCAAGGAGTGGGATTATTTCTATGTGAACCACATTGTCAATATAACGATTGTTGATGACTTTTTAAATAAACGAACTATAAAAACCAAATCTCCTGGCATTTATATGAAAACATTTAAGAAGCATAATGATGAATTGAAAAGCACAATGAAATCTCATTTAATTGATATTGAAAAGGATGGAGTTTGGGAGAATGATTACGATAAGTTTTACCACGCAAGATTAAAACGCATTTCTAAAGCTTTAAATAAATTCATAATACCCCAAGATAGCGTTTCAGAAGCGCCATTAGAAATTTATGAAGATATTGAAGAACCCGAAATTGACGTAGTTGAATGAATTAAAAAAGCATAACAAATCGCTGCATATGCAAGAAGACAAGATAGAACTGTGGACAATACATCCAGAGGGCTTCTCAATTACTGAAGGCTGTGTGGATCACGCCAAATCGAGGTACTACCAAGAAACTCCCTGCGTCAAAGAGGCTTATCATGAGCTTTGGGATCGCCTGTCTATAGAAAGTGGCCAGGTCGTTTGGTGCTACACGCGTGAAAATGACATTCTGATAACCGGTGTAAAAATAATCAAATGGAAGCTTTGTGTGCCAGTATCAGAAGTTCTACGGTTCATTGATGGCATAGTCTGGAACCGCATACTGGGAATAAAGTGCTTCGTCCGAAGTGACATGAAATATAAGTGGCGTAAAGAGGCGATAGCTAAATACCCTAATAATAGCGTAGATTCCAAAGCCTACGAAAAGCAATGTTGCGAGAACTTCTGGAAGAGAGAACCAGAGAGCGGCTCTTGGTGGAACGAGCTTTTTGTTGATGATCAGGGAGAAGCTGTCTCGGCTCTGGTTAAGCATCCTGTTCCAACTCAATGGGTGTTGTCAAAGTGTAACCATTGGCTGCAGTGAACCGCGGGGGTAATTAAAGGTGTCCGCCTGCCCCGCACTTACAGGGTTAGTGCGGGGGTACTTTTTATCTTCAGATAGTGGCAAGCTTCGCGGGGATGACCAAAAAAAGTTCATTTTTGGTCATTTTTTTGTTCCTTTTGTGCTTTTTGTGCTTTTTCGTGGCTATATTCTTCGTGCCTTCGTGGAGATTTTTTTATTTTTTTGTTTACTATTGTTTGTAATTCTGTTAAAATACCTGTATGTTTGCCAGCAGGCAAACGTAAACCGCCAGTAGGCGAAAGATATAGCGGAGAACCGCAATAGTGGGGCCGTGGCCCACGTATCCCGCATCCCTGCAAAGTCGTAGGCAGGGATCCAGCAGGGAACCAGTTTAAACAACTAAAAAAGCATTATTTTGTATCATAAAAGCCAAGTTTTTAAACATTTTGGTGTATTAATGGATAAAAAACACCTTTTTAGCTGGCTTCTCGAAAAGGCCGATTTGATGGCCTTGTGGACGAAGGCAATAACCTGCGACAAAGCTGGCTTTAAAAGCAGGTTTTGCCAGGAACACCAAGCTGGCAAAAACACACTGTTTATGATCCTTGCCTACTTATCAAGTAGGTCTCTGTTATTCCTGTTATCCTGTATAATTTCTCTTCGTGCTTTTGTGCTTTTATGTGGCCAAAAAATCCATTTAATCCGTGGTTAATAAACGACTTACGAAGTACGAAAGTCTACGTACGAAAAAATAACCTTTTTATGGAAAACAAAGCC
>JBARPZ010000581.1:0-1978 GCA_049643445.1 Sedimentisphaerales bacterium | reverse complement strand
AACCTTGTCGTAAAAGACAAAGGAGATCCTTCTAAAAAAGGATAATCAAGATGGCAAATATTCACAAGTATATCTTGCTAAGTATATTGCTTTTCGGGCTTTGGATCCCGGCCGCCGCTGAAGATATAACTGTCATCAAAGCCGACCGCGTGGACACGATAACATCGGGCCTGATTGAAAATGGTATCATTGTCATCAAGGATGGCAGAATAACCGCGCTTGGAAGCAACATAGATATCCCAGAAAACGCCGAAATAATTGATGTCAGCGACAAGACAATTTTCCCCGGTCTTGTGAATCCGTCCTCGCGCATCGGATTATCATCGTCACCGGGCGGCGGAACTTCTTCAAAGCCACACCTCCGCGTCGTGGATGAATTGTATCCCCACCAGGATGTATACAAACACGTTCTCCAGGCTGGATTCACTACCATCGGCCTTGTCCCGGGAAGCGCCGGGGCCGGTATTGCGGGACAGGGGGCCGTCATACGCCCTGTCGGTAATAAGCCCAAGGAAATGATAGTCATCGAATCCGGGCTTCTCATGATTAATTTCCAGGCAAACGACAGTACTAAAAATGTAATCAAGTCTGTCCTGGATTCTGCAAAAAATATGACGAGTTCCAGTGATCCAAAGGTTCAGCCGCTTGTAAACGCTTTACAGGGAAAAATTCCAACATTCGTAAAATGTGATGGGCCGGGCGAAATCCTGCACTTATTGAAATTGCTCGAGCCCTATAAAAAGATGAAGTTGGTCCTGATTGCCGGCTCCGAGCAATATCGAGTGGCGGACAAACTGGCCAAAAAGAAAATACCTGTTATCCTGCCGGCCCGGATTGACTTCGAGCCTTTTACAAGAAACCGCATCAATGTACCGAAAATGCTCGCTGATGCCGGGATTAAAATCGCACTTGGGCCAAAAGGCGATAGCATAGAGG
This sequence comes from Sedimentisphaerales bacterium, assembly GCA_049643445.1. GTDB lineage: Bacteria > Planctomycetota > Phycisphaerae > Sedimentisphaerales > Anaerobacaceae > CS2-K091. The sequence goes on along the minus strand of JBARPZ010000581.1, from coordinate 1,042 downwards.
CACATGAAGACTTCCTCCGAGAAGTAAACGAACTGGTAAAGGCCGGTCTGGACAAGGAAATCGCCAAAAAAGCCATCACTATTAATCCCGCTCAGATGTTGGCTGTTGACTATCGACTCGGAAGCCTGGCGGTCGGCAAGGACGCAAATCTGCTGGTTCTAAGTGGTGACATCCTGGATGTCGGAACAAAGATTCACATGGTCATGATTGAAGGCAAAGTAGTTCACAAAGCTCCATAGGGAGAAACCATAATGAGTAGAAACCTGCAAAAAAGTATAGCACAAACCACTCGTCCGGTTCTTGTGATGTTAGTAACATTGTGCATGGCCTGCCCTTTATTTGCAGATGACCCCGTAACGGCAATAAAAGGCGGCGACCTGTATACAATCACCAGCGGAATTATCAAAAACGGAACAATCCTCATCGAAGACGGAAAAATATCACGTATCGGACAGAACATCGAGATACCCCAAAAAGCAAAAGTCATCAACGCCGGAGGAAAAGTTGTCATGCCGGGCCTGGTTGCTGCGACCGCTCAAGTAAGGATGGCCGGCTCTGGCAAAATTGCCGATTCTCTGGACCCGTTTCACTACCATGCTTCTCTTGCTCTGGCATCCGGCATAACCACTGTTTTCGTATCAAGCGGGGGAGCCAACGCTGTCATAAAACCAACTTATGGTGATTTGGATAATATGCTCTTAAAAGAATCGGTTTCTCAAAACACTTCCTTTAGGAGTTGGATGGATAAAACCAACCTCCGGCAAAATCTTAGAAAGGCTCAGGCCTATCTGCAAAAGCTCGACGAATACACAAGGAAAAAAGATCAGAAGAAGCTCCAGGAGCTGAAAAAACCCTCAGGAGTCGATACATACATCCGCCTGCTAAAAAGAGAATTGCCTGCCCGGTTACGGGCAGGAACGGCGGCCGAGATACTCGATATAGTGGAACTAATCGACGAATTCGGGATGAGAGTAATAATCGAAGATGCCGTTGAGGCATGGATTGTAGCAGAGGAAATCGCCAAACACGATATCCGCCTAAT
>JBARPZ010000580.1:0-3756 GCA_049643445.1 Sedimentisphaerales bacterium | reverse complement strand
GCGCTGCTAATAATGACCTTGGTCAAGGCCGTACTGATGAAGCTCTGAAAAAACTGATAACTATCTTTGAAATGGGAAAGCATCACCGTCAACAACCAATAATGATGGACATGCTCGTTGGAATAGCTATCGAAGCTTTTGCAGTCGGCCACTTTAAGAGCTTTATTGTTGATAGAGAAGCCACAGAGCTTCGCTTAACTGTTATTGAAGATTCTCTGGCAGAGATCAAACACGACTGGACCATTGACTGGCCTAAAATCATCGATAGCCAAAAGCTTATGACCAAAGATTGGTTATGCAGCGCCGCTTACGAAGTAAATCCAGAAGGCCACATAAGAGTAAGCCGGGATCCAATTGCACCTATAAGATCGCAAATGGAGGCTTTTTTGCGCAAAGAGACACCTCCGTTGACTTACGGGCGAAAGAAACTTTTCAAAGCAGCCGCAATATTAACCTGGTTTTACATACCTTCTACTCCGCAGAGGGCGGCGAAAGTTATCGATGGCTGCTATAAAAGGTACTACGCCATGGCCGACCCTGCTTTTGACTGGGACAAAGGCCCCCGGGAGTTTTCCATAATCTCGACCATAATGTCAGTCGGATATAACTACCGTTATCTCGCTGAACGTACAGTATATATGTCCGAAAAATCTCTTTACCGAATTCATGTTATATACTTTCGAGTTGCCGCTGATAACCACGCAAGCCGCCTCATAGTCGCATTACGGCGGTATAAAAATGAACATGGCCGCTGGCCTGAAACCCTCGATGGTATCAAAGACCTTGTCTCTAAAGAAATTCTTATTGACCCGATTAACGGCGGTTCTTTCATTTATAAGTTGACCGAAGAAAGTTTCACACTCTACAGCAAAGGCAAAAATAATATCGATGAGGGCGGAATACGTGACAAAGAATCCGGAGCCGATGACTGGCTAATCTGGCCGCCCGGAAGTCGCAAAACTAAAGAGGAGAAAGCGGATTCAAAATAGCGCCGGAGTTAGTATTTCCTAATTATAAAGTGATATGGTATAAAGTATGCGCTAAATAAATAAAGGGATCCGGGAATGAAAAAGCTGTATCGGTCAGAGAACGATTCGAAAATTGCCGGTATCTGCGGCGGGATAGGCCAAGAGTTCGGTGTTGACTGCAATATTGTCCGGCTGGCGACGGTCTTCGCGTGTGTTGTCAGCGGGGTACTACCGCTGGTCATTACTTACATAGTCGGATGGATAATTCTGCCAAAAGGCAAACCGCAGGAGCAATAACAGGGCCGAGCGTATAGGCTCGCAGTATTTTATGTGTGGATTTTGGGGTATATAGATGGAAGCAGAGAAGGTTACTATCAATGAATTGGCCGGGCACGTGGCGGAAGTGGTCACATTAGCGGGCTGGCTTTACAACAGCCGGGCAAGCGGTAAGATTCAATTTCTCATCATCCGCGATGGCACCGGCCTGTGTCAGTGCATCGCTGAAAAAGGCAAGGTTCCGGACGAGCTTTTCGATCAGCTAAAACACCTCGGCCGGGAATCATCACTGACCGTAACCGGAACCGTCCGCGAAGAAGCTCGAAGCGTCGGCGGATTCGAATTAGCGCTCACTGGCGCAGAGATCGTCTCGCCCGCAGCCGATTATCCGATTACGCCCAAGTCGCACGGTGTCGATTTCCTCCTTAAAAATCGTCACCTGCACTTTCGCTCGCAGCGCCAGTGGTGCATCGGCAAAATCCGCCACACCGTCATCGACGCCATCCGCAGATTCTACAACGACAACGGCTATATACTTATCGACACGCCGATACTGACGTCAATGGTTGGCGAGGACGCGCAATCGCTTTTCGAGGTTGACTATTTCGGCTCTCCCCTCCACCTGACACAGACCGGCCAACTGCACGTCGAATCGGCCGCGATGAGTTTCGGCAAGGTCTATTGCTTCGGCCCGACTTTTCGAGCGGAAAAAAGCAAGACCCGCCGCCACCTCACAGAGTTCTGGATGGTCGAGCCGGAAGTCGCCTTTATCGACCTCGACGGAATCCTCGAATTAGCTGAAAATTTCGTGTCCTTCATAGCCGCCCAGGTCCTGCAAAACAACAGAAGCGAGCTTGAAACTCTCGGTGCCGACCTGGAAGCCATCGAAAAAATCAAGCCGCCTTTCTACCGACTCACCTACACCGACGCCGTTAATATACTTACAGGCGAAAAAACAAAAAAATTCCTTGCCGGCCAGTTGGAAGACCTCAAAAACCGCAAAAAGCAAATCGAAACCAGAATCGCCGAGCTGGAACAACAGCAGAAAGGCCAGATTAAGCAGTGGAAGCGGGATAAAAACGCTGCCGAGCTTATCGAGCTTCGTTCCGAGCTGAGCGAGGTTGAGACCAAAATAGAAAACAATCCCAGGCACGCCAAACTCGCTGCCGAATTTGTCTGGGGCAAAGACCTCGGCGGTTCGGATGAGACAATCATCTCGCAAATGCACGACAAGCCCATCTTTGTCACTCACTATCCCAAGGATGCCAAGGCCTTTTATATGAAGGCCGATAGAAGCAATGACAAGGTCGTCTTGAATTTCGACTTGCTTGCCCCCGACGGCTTTGGCGAAATCATTGGCGGCTCGGCCAGAGAAGACGATTACGACCTGCTGGCCGCGCGAATCACCGAATTCGGCCTGAAAGTCGAAGATTACAGTTGGTACCTGGATTTGCGAAAGTATGGCTCAGTGCCCCACGGCGGATTCGGACTCGGTGTCGAAAGGACTGTCGCCTGGCTCACCGGCGAAAGGCACATTCGCCAGTGCATCCCGTTCCCCAGAATGATGGACAAGGTCTATATCTAATCAAAATATTCGAAGGAGAGCAATGATGACAAGAAACCATAAGAAGAACTCGAACACAGCCGGCCGCTGTGCCTGCGAGAAACAAGATGGTTTCTCTCGCCGTGATTTTATGAAACACAGCGGCTTTGCACTGGCCGGCACGTTGCTGGCTTCGCGGGCCTCCATTGCCGTAAACACCGCTCCCCGCAAAATCCGCATAGGCGTTGTCGGCGGTGGCTTTGGCTGTTCCTTTCAATGGCGCGAGCATCCCGATTGCATCGTCCAGGCGGTCAGCGATCTCCGCGAAGACCGTCGCAAAAGGTTGATGAATGTTTACAAATGCAACAAGGCATACAATTCTCTTGAAGAGCTTGTCCTTGCCAAGGATATCGACGCCGTCGCCGTCTTCACCGATGGCCCTCTCCACGTCCGGCACACCGTAGAGGCGATGAAGAACGGCAAGCACGTCATATCAGCCGTACCCGCCGCCTGGGCAACGGTTGAACAGGCAGAGCTTCTGCTGGACACGGTCAAAAAATACGGCCTGACCTATATGATGGCAGAGACCGGCCATTACCAGCAGTCTACAATCTCGGCCCGCAAATTCTTCGAGCAGGGCAAATTCGGCGCACTCTACTACAGCGAGGCCGAGTATCAGCACGCCGGTCTGGAAGGCCTCTATTTCTTCAATGGCAAACGAACATGGCGGTATGGCGTCGCCCCGATGCACTATCCCACACACTGCACAAGCCAGCTTGTAGGTGTCACCGGCGAACGCCTGACCGAAGTCGTGTGTCACGGCTGGGGTGACGACGATCCTATCCTCAAAGACAACGCGTATGCCAACCCGTTCTGGAACGAGTCCGCAATGTTCAGGACCAATCGCGGCAATGCCTTTCGAGTCAACATCTGGTGGAAGGGTGCCCATCGCGGCTGCGAGCGGGCGCA
>JBARPZ010000579.1:0-14809 GCA_049643445.1 Sedimentisphaerales bacterium | reverse complement strand
GAATTCATCAGTTTTGCTCCGATTCCGGCGCGTTGGAACCGGCACTGCCCAAAAGCACGTCATGCATAAGCGATTCAAACGTGTCGGTGAATACGAAGTTTTCCTTTGGGAATTCTTTGCCTGCCAGGTTCTGGTCTATATGGCTGAACATCAAGTCTATCTCTGCGATTAACTTTTCTCCCAGCGTTATCCTGCCGCTTGTACTTGCCGCCTCAGGGGCGATGGAATCGATTTTGGCATCTAATTTTAATTTGTCGCCGGGCCTTACATAGTCATAAAAGACAGCTTTTTTTATCTTTGCAAGGATAACCTTTTCCTGGAATTTTTTAGCCTCGCCCACGAGTATCCCTGAAGTTTGGGCCATTGCTTCAATCATCAGGGTTTCCGGCATAACAGAAAAGCCTGGAAAATGGTCATGCAGATGTTCTTCTGCAAGCGTTACATTCTTGATAGCCACAGCGTGCCGGCCGCTGTGAAACTCAACAAATTTATCTATCCATATCCAACGCATTCTTTGTCCGGTTAAAACTATCGGCAGGATTGCCAAAGGTCAACCTGCCGATTGAATCTCTAAGATTGTGTAAATGTTACGCAGCGTTTAATTTGCTATCAATGTAACTTACAATTGTGTTTACGGTGAACAAATCACCCAATTTATTAATGTCAGGGTCGTTCGCAAACTCGCCAAGCTCAATGTATGGCATTTTGTTTCTCAATTCGTCCAAACCTGCTTCGGTCAATTTGCCGTCCTTGACAAAATCGGTATTATTCATCAGGCTCTCGGCTGGGAATAACTCTTCCCGCGGGATTTTCATTTCAAACGTTTTTTCTAATCTAAATACTATGTCCAGGAAATCAATGCTTTCAGCTCCCAAATCTCCCATCAATATCGCTTCAGGCGTAACCTCATCGTCATCGACTCCCAGTGCATCGACCAGCACTTCCTGAACTTCACCAAAAATTTGGTCCCGACTCATTGCCATGTTTTTTACCTCCGGTACAGTTACTTGTTGTAATAATCCTTTTCTACGTTGTCTTTTGATTCTTAATTTTCAATTCTTCAACAGTTTCCATCGCTGCCGCATGTTTTCGATAACTTTGGCATCAATTGCCGCCATCCCGGAATTTTCATCGGCGAGGTTAAAGTGCCTCAGGCCGAACTTTGCTTCGACGATTTGTTCATCTTCTGACACGCCGATGCCCGTAAAGCTACTTACGTTTTCCTCGATTTTCCTGGCTTTGACTGTATATTCTATCCGGCCACCAGGTGCCAGAAAGCTTTTATATTTTACATTTTTTGCCTCTGCAAGCAATATCATACTGTGGGCAAAATTTTCCGCCTCCCGTACCAGCCACGATGCCGATTCGATCATTCCTTCCAGCAGGAGCACGCCCGGCAGCACCGGAAACGTCGGAAAATGGTCGGCAAGGTATTCTTCAGCCAGGGAAACGCTCTTGACCGCCTTTATTTCCTTGCCGCTGTCTAACGAAACAATCTTGTCAATAAGTATAAATCTCATATTTTCGGCCATTGTAGTGATACGCGACCATTTTTCCAGCCTTTTTTCGACTTTTTGATAGTTATTGATATTGGAAAATCATGTTTGATTGGCTATACTTCTTATCTATGAATGTTCGCAGTGCAAAAATCTCGGATGCCGAAGCCATCTATGCTCTAATCAATTTCTATGCCGAGCGAGACAGGATGCTGTTTCGTCCCTTGGCCGATATTTACGAGAACCTGCAGGCCTTTACTGTCGCTGAACTGGATGACAAAGTGGTTGGCTGTTGCGCATTGCAGATTATCTGGTCAGACCTGGCGGAAATAAAATCTCTGGCAGTCGACGAAGCAAACACTGACAAGGGCCTCGGCAAAATGCTCGTGGCCGCTGCTGTCGAGCAGGCCGGTCAGATGGGCCTGCTAAAAATATTCGCGCTTACACTGAGACCTGAATTTTTTGAAAAATTGGGCTTCGGCGTAGTTGAAAAAGATACGCTGCCGATGAAAGTCTGGAGCGACTGTGCAAAGTGCCCAAAACAGCAAAATTGCGATGAAATAGCAGTCGTCAAGACCATATCTGGTGAATCCTGAATCGAGCTACGGGTCACGAGCGGGGAATGATGGATCATCCTACCTGCCGTCTTTGGAACAGTGCGATGGCCAATGCCAATATCGCTGTTGTGTAGCACACTGCATAAGAAGAGCTTATTATGATATATTTTAAAGGTATCTCGCTGCCTTCGTAAATGGCGTCACTTATCCAGAAAATCTGCAAATTTGGCACCAAATACCGGCCTATCGTGGCCAAAATTTCGGCCCCAAAAAACTGTTTTTCCGCCAAATTGCCGAAAGTATAATCGCTTACAAGGCCTAACAAAAAAATCCCAAAACAGGCCGAAAGCGTTACCACTATGTTAAACCTCGCAGAAAGAGCCACCGCCAGGGCCACAATTATTATCGCAGCAAACAGAAGCAGGACCGATCCGTAAATATCCACTGAGTTTATGTTGTTATCCGCAGGGCTGAACTGGAAGTTTCGGTCAATAAAGTACAAAAACACCATACCCAATGTGGCAAATATGCCGGTTAATACAACTGCTGTTGATGAAATTCTCCAGTCATAAACATAGTTGAAAAAGGCACTTAGCAGAAATGCTGCGGCGACGACAACTCCTGCTGTCCCCAAAACCGTCCAGTCGTGCGTTGCCGCTACGTCCTCAAGAACACCATGACGAATTGTCATAAGCAGCGCGATAGTACAGATATAGTGTGCCAGAGTCACCGCGGCCGTCACACCCAAAAATTTGGCAATAATGAATATGGGACGTTGTACCGGCTTGGTCAGAACCGTCGTTATCGTCTTATTTTCGATTTCTTCGGCCACAGCACCAGAAGCCGAAAATATTGCTATGAACAAGCTGGCCAAAAATAACGTAGATAAGCCTATCTCGCGCAAGAGTTTATTGTCGTCGCTCATTGTGTACATTGTCAGCGACGGGCTTATGAAGAATAGAAACAGAGCTGCGATAATTATTATGGCATAGACTGGCTGCCTTAGGGTCTCTATGAAAGTGTTTTTCGCTATAGTAAATAGTTTGTACATAGTCAAGTACCCATTTTGTCAGCTTCTCATGCCAATGGTGTCTGTTTTACGGGCAACCATCAAAACATAATTTTTCGAAATTGTCTCTATACTAATATGACTCTTATTGTTATATTACACAACTTCTAACTTGTAAAGAGCTTGAATGTACATTGCATTAATACTATACTTGTAGTTCTTTTGTTCGAAGGACAATACTGAGAGAACAGATGGCAACATCGTCCAAACGCGCAGAACACATAGCTTTGACGTCTCTGATTATAAGCGTCATTTTTTTCGGCATCGCCTTCTTTGTAGGCCGGGCCACTGGATTTTTTGCCGTTTCCGCCCTAAGCTGGCTCATCCTGGCGGCAGCTTTGGTTTGGTTTGTCCTTTTTATTCAGTTTCATCAACGCAGCCTGGCCGAGCAGGAAAAGCTTGATATGAGCCAATTGGCTGCGGGCACGAAAGAAGCCGCAATCTTTCAGGCCAAAGGTGAACATGCCACTTTATTTGCCGTCACTCAACGCCGTCTCGGCATACTCGAAAAGTGGTTCATTCCGATATTTTCAGTTCTTATTGCCCTTTACAAGATAGCTATCGGGCTATACCTATTGAAAGCTGTTTCCATCCCCCCAGATTTCGAGTCAGAACGGCCGCTGCTTGTTGCGATAGGCATGACAGCCATAGCATTTGTCAGTTTCTTAGTGTCCCGCTACGCTACCGGAATGTCGGCCCAGCCGCAGTGGAAGCCGTTAAGGGCCGGCGGCAGCTACCTGCTTGGCGTAGCAGTTTTGTCTTTTATCCTGGCTCTCAGCCTGGCCCTGGTGCAGTTCGAGTTCGATGTCGTGATAAATATTATCAACTGGGTGGTTCCGGTCTTGCTTGTTGTCCTTGGCGCAGAAACCGCTCTAAATGTCGTCCTGGACATATATCGACCGAGGTTAAAAGACCAATACAGCAGGGCTGCTTTTGACAGCAGGCTGCTGGGGGTTATAAATGAGCCCGGTGGAATACTGAGAAGCGCCGCAGATGCTATTGATTATCAATTTGGCTTCCAGGTCTCTCAAACATGGTTTTATAAATTGCTCGTCAAAGCAATAGCTCCTTTGGTTCTATTTGCCGTCGTTACCCTGTATTTATTAAGCTGTATCATTATAGTGGCCCCCAACGAACAGGTTATAATAGAGCATTTTGGAAATCCTTTGACCGGAACCGGAGAGAAGAGAATAGAAGGGCCCGGACTGACTTTCAAATGGCCCTGGCCGATCGATATCGCCTACAGCTATCCTACGAAGAAGATTTCGGAAATCAGCATTGGCTTTGTCCCTGAGAGCGACCAGTTGAACACTGGGCCTCTATTGTGGGGGCAGAAACATTACAAGGAGGAATACAGTTTGCTCGTGGCCAGCGAGCAGACTTCAGCAGCTTCTGCCGCAGGTGCTGTGCCGGTGAGTCTGCTGATTGCCGCCGTTCCCGTTCAATATAGAATAAAGGATTTGTATTCTTTTCTCTATACTTATGGTCAAAGAAAAGAGCGGGATGGGACAATAGTCTATGGAGCGGAGGAAATGCTCGAGTCTATTTGTTATCGTGAGCTTACCAGGTTTGCAGCCAGTGCGAAAATCGAGGTCGATGACGAAGATCAGGCCAGTCCCGGTGTAAGACAGAGCCTGCTCGGAGCGGGTCGTGCAGGGGCCAAGCGGATCTTAACTCACAGGATTCAGCAGGCGGCAGATAAAGCCGAACTCGGTGTTGAAATCGTGTTCCTGGGCTTGCAGGGTATTCACCCGCCGCCCACGGTCGCATCTGCTTATCAAAGGGTTGTTGGTGCCGTTCAAAAGAAACAGGCACTTATCCTTAGTGCTCAGGGCCAGCGAAATAAAACCTTAAGTACACTCGTGGGTTCTGTGGAGGATGCTAACGATCTTTACACTCTTGCTGCAAAATACCAGCAGGCAAAGAGGCAGAACGGGTCAGAACAAGCCGATGAGATAGCTGCCGATTTGGACCAGGCTTTTGAACAGGCAAGGGGCGAGATTTATAAAACACTGAAAGAATCGAAAAGTTATGCTTTTGAAGTGGCGACACTTGCCCGGGCTACGGGCCTGCGTTTTGCCAGCCAGCTAAAGGCATACAGGGCTTCAGGAGAAATTTACAAACACCAGCTTAAATTAGCGGTCCTCGAAGAAGCTCTTAGTGATATAAAAAAATATGTTGTTGTTGCGGACCAGAACGATACACAGATTTTCATAGTCGATGTTACTGAAAAACGAATACCAAGTTTGTATGATGTAGGCTTGAAGGAAAGCGGCAAAAAATGAAAAATCTCACCATTACAATCTTTATTGTGTTGATATTTGCAATTATGGGCCTTTGGCTCTTTTTATTCCAGGTCCGGGAAACAGAATCCGCGCTTGTAACGACCTTTGGCGAAGCCAAACGTGTAATCACTGAACCCCGCTTGTGTTTCAAATGGCCGAGGCCGATACAAAGGGTATATAAGTTTGATTCGAGGATGAGAGTTCTTGAAGCCAATCTCGGCGAGACAACAACCAAAGGAGCTGTTCCGATTATCGTCAATACTTACGTAGTATGGAAAATCGCCGATCCCCTGCAGTTCTTTAATGCAAATGAGCATGGAAGTATTACGGAAGCTAAAAAGAAGCTGCTCAGCCAGATTAGCGATATCCAGAACAGAATAATTGGTCAGCATTACTTTTCGGAGTTTGTAAATAGCGATCCGTCAAAAATAATATTTGAAGATATTGAAAAAGAAATGCTCGACGAGTTTAACATTAAACAGAACGTCAAAGAAAAGTATGGCATTGAAATCAAGACCGTCGGTATAAAACAGCTCAAAATCAGTGAAGATGTCAGCAAAAATGTCTTTGAACGAATGATTGCTGAAAGAGACCGCAAGACCCTGGCGACTATTTCCGAGGGAAATGCCGAGGCAAGCAGTATTAAAGACGACGCCAATTCTATAAAGATAGAGATACTCGCTGCTGCCGAGGCAAGAGCAAAGTCAATACAGGCCGAAGGTGACGCCCGGGCTGCAAAATATTATAAATTGCTCGAAGCCGACCCCGGCCTTGCGATCTTTCTCCAGGACATTGAAGCTATAAAGAAAATCCTGGAGAGAAACACCGTTATCGTTTTAAGCACGGATGCCTATCCTTTCAATCTAATAAAGGAAAAGCCCACGATTGTGCCCAGAGACCCAAACGAATAAAAAGAAATAACTTACTCTAAGTCGCAGCCGTTAATGCTATGACAGAACAGAATAAAGATAAGGAAAACACGATAAGCAATAAGCAATACAGTGACCAGCTTGATGCTGCCGGTAAGTCTCTCTCCGAGGCGTTGAGAATCAGCTTTGTTATCTTAAAAATCTTTATGATTGTGCTGGTTATTGTCTTTCTTGCCTCGGGTTTCAGGACTGTTGACCCTGACGAAGAGGCGCTTGTTTTGCGGTTTGGAAAGATTCGAGGTATAGGTGATGAAAGGCTCCTTGGACCGGGACTGCATTGGGTCTTCCCCTATCCAATAGATAAAATTGTGAAAATCCCTGTTCTAAAAAAGGTGAATTTAGCCATCAATTCATTTTGGCATTTCGAGTCGGACCAGGAATTAGCATCCCCGACAAAAAGGCAGGTCCCACCGTCTGAGCCGCTGTATCCTACCCGCGATGGTTACTGCATTACTCGCAGTGAAAAACAAAGCGCAGCTATCAGTGGAGTTGACGGTAGTGACTACAATATTGTCCATTCAAAATGGCAGTTGGTCTATCAGATTGTTGACCCGGAGAGTTTCTTTAAAAATGTATATGTCGAAGATGTAGAACCGGGACAGGATTATTTTAATGTTATGACAAAAAGCATAAATCCGCTCTTAAAAGCCGTTTTTGATGATGCCGTTGTGACTGCAATGGTTCACTACACCATTGATGATGCGCTTTCGAGTCATGACACAATTCGAAAAGATGTTGTGGAATTAATGCAGCAAAAGCTTACACACCAAATAAACAGCGGCATAAAAGTCGTGTCGGTACACCTCACTGACATGACCTGGCCTCGACAGGTTGACCGGGCATTCCAGAATTTAAACAAGGCCAGCCAGGAAAGTGAGAAGGAAATCAGCGAAGCCAAAACTTATTACGAAAATACTCTTAATGAAGCTGCCGGTTCGATAGCTCGCCAGCTTCATGCAACCTTACGTGATGAAACCATCAGCGAGCAGGAAAAAGAATTGTTATGGTCCCATGCGGCCGGTGCTGCACAGGCAAAAATCGCTCGAGCCAGGGCCTATGCAACAAAGGTTGTGGAAAACGCCGAAGCCAATGCCGAATATTTGCACAAGATTCTCCCTGAATTTCGCAAATGGCCTGAGCTCTTTATCCAGAAAATCCATAGTGACGCAATCGTAGAAGTCTTCGACAACGCAGATGAGAAAATTATGATTCAGCCTACTGAAGGTGACGGGGACACAGAAATTAGAATCATGATAGGTGACAATTAATAAAACCAAAATCTAAGAAGCAGTAGTGATAATCAATAGACGAACAAACGAGATACGCTGAATATGGCCCATCAACATTTACATTTTAAAGAAGATATTGCTGCCGAACACACTCACAGCAAGCAGATTCGTGTCAGTTTAGCTCTGCTGGGGACATTGGCCGGATTTATGCTGCTTGTATGCAGCTTTATAGCCCGCTCCAGGTATCTTTATGGCAGTGGTAGTTTTCAGGCTGAGTTCCTGGCAATGGCCGCTGCCATACTGCTCGGTGCTCCTATCGTTCTGCACGCCATAAAGAGCCTCATTAAAAAAGAAATGCACATGGACGAGCTGGTGGCCCTGGCTGTAATCGCCGCCTTTGTAACCGGCAATTATATCACCGCAGGCCTGGTTGCATTCTTTATGCTCTTGAGCGAGCTTATTGAAACACGCACCGCTCTTGGTGCTCGGGCCTCAATTGAATCCTTGATTAAGCTGACCCCGACAAAGGCAAATCTCATCGAGAAGGACGGCTCTGAGAGCGAGGTGGACGTCAGCGGCTTGAAGCCCGGTGATTCTATCCGTGCCCGTCCCGGTGATAACATATCAGCCGATGGCGAAGTCATCAAGGGGCTCAGTTCTGTCAATGAAGCAACGATAACAGGCGAATCTTTGCCGGTTGATAAAGTGCCCGGTATGCAGGTCTTCGCTGGTACAACCAACCTTACCGGCGTGTTGGACATCACAGTAACAAAAGCCGGCAAAGATACCACTCTTGGCAAAGTCCAGTCGTTGATTATACAGGCTGAGCAGACAAAAATACCGATTATGCGGATAATCGACCGCTATATAAACTGGTATATGCCGACTATATTAATGATTGCTGCAATCGTCTTGTTTTTCACAAGAAACATCGATCATCCGATTACTATACTTATTATCTCCTGCCCCTGTGCCTTGATTTTAGCCACGCCTACTGCTATGGTGGCGGCACTCTCAGCCTCTGCTCGCCTCGGTGTCCTGATAAAAAATGTTGCTGACCTCGAACTCGCTGCAAGATGTACAGCTATTGTATTTGACAAGACAGGCACATTGACCACTGGCCGGCTCTATGTAACAAAGCTCACACCCGCTGAGAATATTGAACCTGCTGAATTATTGACCGTCGCGGCCTCTGCTGAGCGGATGAGCAAACACCCCGCGGCCAGGGCCTTGCAGGAGGTGGCAAAAGAGGCAAATATCTCTTTGCCGGAAGTGGATGATTTTCGTGAAACGCCCGGCAAAGGTGTAACTGCTCGCTCCGATTCCGGCAGAATTGTGGTCGGAAGAGACACTTTCTTAACGGAAAAGAAGATAGATGTAAGCAACGTTTCCGACCCCGCACTCCAGGAGGAGCAGGGTTTTAGTACACTTTACGTGGCCAAGAATTCGAAGTGTATCGGTTGGATCGGGTTGCAGGACAAAACAAGACCGGAGGCCCGGCAGGCGGTGAGCGAGTTACTTGGTCTCGGTATAAAAAGAGTGACTATGCTCACCGGCGACAGGGAGGAGGTCGCCAACCGTGTCGCTGCTGAGTTAGGTTGTACCGATTTTAAGGCCCACTGTTTGCCTCAGGACAAACTCTCAATTGTTGAGCAGATCAAAAGTGACGGTCATACCGTCGTCGTCGTCGGCGACGGCATAAATGACGCTCCTGCATTGGCGGCAGGTGATTTGGGTATCGCTATGGGTGCGGCCGGCAGCGATGTCGCCATAAATTCCGCTTCGATTGCGCTCATGAGCGACGATTTGAAACGACTGCCGTTTCTTGTGAAACTTTCAAGAACCACAAGAGGAGTCATTCGTCAAAATCTCGGCTTTGGAGTGCTTTTTATCGTACTGGGAGTCTCGCTTTTCTTCATCATTCCACCTAAAATGGCTGCCGTTCTGCATTTTGTCGGCTCACTGATTGTTGTATTTAACAGTGCTCGACTTGTCCGCTTTGGCGAGGAGCTCAGCCACGAGCCACATGCTTGAATCGTGAAATGTGAAACGTGAAGCGAAAGGATACCAGACACGCTTCATGAGATACGAGATACGAAATTATGGAATACGCCGTTGAAACTTTTTCTTTGACCAAAATATTTTCCGATTGGTGGGGTCGGGACAAGGTTTATGCTGTAGATGGCCTGAATTTACAGGTCCATCACAATGAAGTTTTCGGCCTTTTAGGGCCTAACGGCTCAGGAAAAACAACCACTCTGAAATTGCTCCTTGGCTTACTCTATCCCACAAAGGGAAAAGCTGCTGTCCTCGGCGGTAACGGCGCAGACCCGAAAATCAGCGCTCGGATTGGCTTTCTGCCTGAGGAGTCATATCTCTACAGGTATTTGAACGCTCGCGAAACCCTGGACTTCTACGGCAGGTTATTCGGCCTGCCTTCAAAAGTCCGAAAATTGCGTATCGAAGCACTCCTTGATATGGTTGGTCTAAAGGCCGTTGCAAACAGACCCGTCGGAACATTTTCAAAAGGTATGGCCCGCAGAATCGGACTGGCACAGGCCCTGATAAACGACCCGGAATTACTTATATTGGATGAGCCGACAACCGGACTTGACCCTATCGGGACCAGGCAGATAAAGGACCTGGTCCTGGAGCTTGCGAAACGCGGCAAGACAATTTTGCTTTGTAGTCATTTGCTCGCCGACGTAGAAGATGTATGCGATAGAATTTCAATCCTCTATGGCGGCAAAATCCAGGCCGAAGGTCAGGTTAGAGACCTTTTACTCCAGTCAAATAAAATGCAGATTACTACCGACACCATAAGCGATAACGCTATTGAGAAGATAAAGCAGCTGATTAAAGACGAGCACGCTGACTGCGAAGTAATATCCCCAATGGAAAAGCTCGAAACGTTTTTTATCAAAACTGTTACAGATGCCCAGCGGCAGGCGCAGACCACAAGCGGGGCGGTCAGCACTACGGGTATCAGCGATTTTCTTGTTGCCAAGGCTGCAAAGGAAAATATACTCGACAAACTTGTTTCGGCGCCGGTATCGCGCCAAACTCAACCACAATCTCCAACAACCGGGCAGGTTGTCCCTGTTGAAACTACTGACCCAAAACCCGATGACAGGCTGTTGCGTAAACTAACCAAGCCGGCAAAACCTGAACAGCCAAAGCCCGTTACTCGTGATAGAAAAATAACAACACAACCAGTTAAATCCGAAGTACCAAAGCCCGAGCAAATTAGAAAAAGCATTTTAGACCGGCTCACAGAAAGCTCATCGCCACGAAATGACGATAGTGAGCAAACTGATAAATCAAAAAACAAAAATGAAGATTAATCACAGCTTCTGACAAGCGAATTTTAAACGAATCGAATAGTGTTTTGAACATTTGATATTTGTTTTTTCGCTATACGCTGTTAAGAAGGAGACTTTGGCGATGCGTAGTATCTGGGCTGTCGCCGCCAATACTATAAAGCAGGCCTTGCGGATGAAAATCGCCGCTGTTTTTATAGTTCTGCTGATTGTCCTGCTGCCCGTTATGGGGCTTTCGATGACAGGCGACGGAACCCTGATGGGCAGGCTTCAGACTTTTGTAAGCTACAGCCTGTCGCTCACTAATCTTTTGCTTTGTCTGCTCACGATAATCGTCACAATCTATACGTTAACAAGCGATATACAGCAAAGGCAGATATACTCTGTTATTACCAAGCCCATCCGCCGCTATCAGTTGCTTTTAGGCAAATTGCTCGGCGTAGTATTATTGAATACAGCTCTGCTCGCCCTTTTTTCAGCAATAATATATGCAATTACTATTTACACACCAAAATTTTCCGTTGTCGACCAGGCCGATCTTATCCAGGTCGAAAATGAGTTTTTCACCGCCCGAGCTGCCTTAGTGCCCCCCGAAGTCGACGTTACCAATGAGGTACTTGATACTTACGAGAAGCTTAAAAGAGGCGGCCAACTGCCTCCGGACGTCTCGCGAAGTAAATTCATAGACGGGCTTACCAAACGCAAACAGCTTGAGAAACGAGCTGCTGTGGTTGGTCAGCAGTTGGTTTGGGAGTTTCATAATGTTAAAGTTCTCGACCCAAACGAGACTTTGTTTATAAGGTACAAATATGATGTCTCTATAAATCCGCCTGATTCGCAGGTTTATAGCCGGTGGGATGTCGGTGACAGTCGACAATATCCCGCTGAATTTGCCACTTTTTTGCGTAAGGATCCCATTCGAACTTTTCGCGAGTTGGAATTTCCTGCACATTTAATCGCTGAAGACGGTTACCTGGCCATAAGGTTTCTCAATGTTCCGCTAAACGATACGACGGTGATGTTCCCTCCTGACGGCCTGGAAGTCCTTTACAAAGCTGACACATTCACCACCAATTTTATAAGGGTTGTTCTGTTAATATTGTTTCGATTGATTTTCCTGGCGTCTTTAAGCCTGTTAGCCTCGACTTTTCTCTCATTTCCTGTGGCCATATTGTTGTCTCTTTGCATTTATTTTACCGCAACTTTCAGCGGTTTCTGTTTAGAGTCCTTTGACTATCTTGGCGAAAACTTAAACTGGGTCTATTTTTACACTGTTAGGCCGATCGTTTTGCTCTTACCCCAGTTTGACAAATTTAACCCTGCAAAATTCATCGTCCCTGCCAGATTATTGAGCTGGCCTTTGTTGGCCAAAGTCGCCGGCCTTATGGTTTGTATCAAAGCGTTTTTATTGTTGCTTCTTGCAGCGTTGATTTTTAAGTTCAGAGAAATTGCAAAAATTATAATCTAATTCATAGCTTGCAGTCTACGAACTACGAACTACGAACTATGAACTACGAACTCACTTTATGCGTTTACGCGATATAGCAATTTGGTCTGTTTGTATTGTTCTTGCGGTCGTCTTGCTCATTACCGCTGGTATGCAGCTTGATTTCATAAACGCCCAGCGCCAGGAGATGGGCCTGATTCTCGATAAGCCTGAAAATGTTCCTCCTTCACTGGCATTTGCAACCATCGCAACGGGGGCCTTTCGTGGCCTGCTTGTGGATGCCCTGTGGATACGCGCAGACAAGCTAAAAGAGCAGGGGCAATTCTTCGATGCAAAACAGCTTGCAGAGTTGATAACCATCCTGCAGCCTCGTTTTGCAGCAGTTTGGGAGTTCCAGGCCTGGAATATGGCTTATAATATTTCCGTCACAATACCCGAAACCCAGCCTGACCAACGATGGCGGTGGGTCAAAAATGGCTACGAGCTCCTTCGCGACAAGGGCATTGAAAAAAACCCAAACAGTATCCTGCTTTATCGCGAGCTTGCCAGAATATTCCAGCACAAAATAGGCGGTGTAACGGATGATGCACACAGATATTACAAGCTCCAGCTCGCTTTGGCGATGGAACCGCTAATCGGGACCGCGGACAACCAGGATTTCATAGCTCTTGCAGAAGCGGCGACCGATTGGCTGGAAATTATCAAAGATGCGGAGGTGCTGCCGTTAATTCAAGCTCTCAAATCTGCTGACACAACATTTGCCGATAATGACAGGTTTGTGAGCAATTATTTATCCTTGAGAAAGAATCCCCGCAGGTTCAAACCCGCTGCTTTTGAGGTAATAAATAATTTTAGAGGAACAAAAGCGCTGCTAAAGTTTGATGTTTTTGCAAAGGCATTCCAGTTGCGTAATACCTGGAAACTCGATCCTGTCTTAATGCAGGAGTTGAATCAAATCTACGGCCCCGTTGCCGACTGGGATGACCCTAACAGTCATCAGCCTCTTGATTGGCGACACCCCGATAGTCACGCAATTTACTGGGCTGTAAAGGGTCTGCGGATGGCCGGAAAAGGAGATTATTCCGTGGATGAGACTAACACGGACCGCATCGTATTCCATAGTTTGCAGAACCTCTTCCGCTACGGAAAAATATTCGTTTATGACGTGCCGCTCCCACGCAGTACAGAAGATGCCCGGCAAACTAAGAGCAGCGAGCAGAGAACCATGACTCAGGATATATTTCTGCGCCCCGACTTGAGAATGTTTGAACCTTACAACCAGGCGATACTGGCAATCCTCGGAAAATATAAGGAGCTAAAAGACAGCACCTACGTCTCCATTCAGAACAGCCACCGAAATATGCTGAAAAACGCTGTGCTTTCTTTCTATCAGGCGGGCTCATACCCGGAAGATTCTCATCGGCGCCAGGCACGGAAAATTTATGAGCAGTTAGGGCAGTTTTATCCTCTGGATGAATTTAAGGTGCCGCTCCCTGTCTTTGCCAGAGATAGGCTCCTCGAAGAGCTTGAAACCCTCGGCATAGATAATGCAACAGAAATTATTCAAATGCTTCTGCGGGAAGCTTACTTCAGATACGCACTGCACGACGACGACGAGGCATTCGGCAGGGAAAAAATGGCCGAGGAGGTCCATCAGCATTACTTGGCAAAATTCCCTGATTCGCCCAGGATTGGCCTGCCTGAGATGTCTTTGTTACGATACATGGCTCTTCGCGATTTCCTGGATGACTGGCAGTATCCGCCTAACTTAAGACGAAACCTGCTCGGACGAATAAAAGTTGAAAGACCCGACCTCTACAAAAAATTGATGCAGCAGGAAGAAACATTATTCAAACAGGCGCAGCAGGAAGGCTGACACAATGGTTAATACACCGCGTTTGATATTGACTTCAGAGGCGGCTGATTTCACAGAGTAAGAATTGAAAATTGAAAATCCAAAACTCAAAATTCCACTGACTCCTTCCCAGAAAAAAGCCGTCTTTCACGTTGAAGGTCCTTTACTTGTCATCGCCGGCCCCGGCAGCGGAAAAACAGCCGTCATCACATATCGAATCGCGGCGCTGATTGATTCGGGTATAAGCCCGCATAATATTTGCGCGATAACTTTTACCAACAAAGCTGCCGACGAGATGCGCCAAAGGGCGGCGGCTCTCGGCACACCTGGCGGTCCGCATATCAGCACCTTTCATTCTTTGTGCGTCAGAATCCTCCGGCGATATGCAGATAAGGTCGGCATAAATCCCAATTTTAGTATCTATGACCAGTCCGACCAGTCCAGATGTATCAAACAGGCTGTAAAAGATTGTGAGCTCGATACAACAAATTTCCCGCCTGCCAGAATGCTTGATGCTGTTTCTACCCGCCTCAAAAACAATCTGATAGATGTCGACACCTTCAAAGCACAGGCCGACGACTATTTCACTAAAAATTTAGCCCGAATTTATGACCGATACCAG
>JBARPZ010000578.1:0-3921 GCA_049643445.1 Sedimentisphaerales bacterium | reverse complement strand
GGCTGGGGGGTCAGCGTGCCGTCAAAGTCATAAACAACTGCAATAACATTGTGCTTAAACGCTCTGCCCATACTAAACCGCCTCTTTTGCTGGCTGAGTTACCAATACGGATATTATCCGTCTTTTGGTTGGCTTGTCAAATCCCCTTTCCCAAAAAGCTGATTCGTTTCGGAGAAATACATACGGAGAAACTCGACTCCTCGCCTCTGTTAGCCCCCTGCCCCCTTGTTTAGAGTGCCTTATACTCTAAGGGGGTGCTTCCTTCGCGAGATACGATTCACGAGATATATCATGGGGATTTTTTGCAGCTTCAAAAAGATGCAAAATGGGCGGTGATCTTAAAAGAGTGGCAACCTTAACAGGGTGCTTAGTCAAATAGAGTCTTGTCTTTTGTGTTTGAAGACCTATTGAGGGATCTACTCAGCAACAGGTCGGTATTGTCGTATGCTTCTTCTGGCAGAGGAAATGCCCCTTTATCAATTAGGTGAAGGTTTCCCGGTAGAGACGAATCCTTTCTGACAAAGAGCGGAATATGCCATTTCTGAAGGTTCTCCGTAGCTCCTTCCCAAGTTCCTCCTTTGCCATCGGACGAGCTTATTATTACGGCCGCATCAGAAAGGCCATAAATGACCTTGTTCCTTGCCATTGCATTCCAAACCTGGAACCGTGCATTAGGGTGGAAAGGAGAGAGTAACACCAACTTGTCTCCTTCTATGTAGTCCCGACAGATTCTTGTTACTGAGGTGCGAGCCAAGTCATTTGCCAGGACACCAATGACCTTTCCACCTGCCTCCAAAGCGGATTGCATCGCCGTCTGATCAACACCTCGTGCTCCGCCGGAAATGACCGTAATTCGCCTTTCAACACACCCCACAGATATTCTTTGTGCTGCTTCTTGCCCTTCCTCTGAAACATCTCGTGATCCTACTAAAGCCACTCCACCTGTGGATAAAAAGCATTTTGTACCGATTCCGAAGAATAGAGGGGGAGCATTCTTGCCCAGGGCTTGCTTTAGTCTTTGAGGATATTCTTCATCAGCACCGCTTATTACCCATCCGCCGGTATTGAGCCAGCCTTCCAATTCTAATGCCATAATTCCGCCGCGATTAAGAAGAGAGCTAAAGCGAGCAGATTCAAAAGGGAAGGATGGATTCTTGAGGTGTGCATCCGAATCGAACAGATTGGATGGTCTAAGTTCTTTCTGTCTTAGCCAGTCCGTAAGCTTATTATACTCAGTGAACGTAAGAGGCTTAAGTGTATTGTCCTTCTTGCCCCACGAGCTACAGAGCAGCAAAGTCGCTTTTGTGTCTGGTGATAAATTTGGTGTCATAATACTTACTTTGATTTCGATGTCATTGCTAAGGCGAACGGCAAAACAACGCCACTCCCCGCTTGTTTCAAAAGGGCTGCCACGACAGTAAACGTCCACTTCGAATCGATCATATCGTCAATCAGGAGCACGGCAGCATTATAAACTTTTCCCTTTGTAATGTCAAATACGCCATCCAGATTTCGAGCCTGATGAAACGAGTTCTGCATCAGCTTCTGCGGTTCGTGCTCACGTACTTTGACAACACAGTCTGAATAGGTTAAACCCAATTTCTCAGCAACTCTTTGAGCGAAATCTGGAACAAGACAAGCATGTCTTTGGGAGGGAACGCATGTCACCCACGTTGGAAAAGGGGAGGGCTTCCAACGGTTTCGAATCAGATCGACAGAAGCTTCGACCAATGCATCATCAAAACTACCACGTACTTGCTTGCCTTCTTTGACCATCTGCCCCCAGGCAGGATCTCCCCAAAGACATAAGCATCTTCCCGTTTCAGCCTTTAGACCACCAATGGTCCCGGAGAAGCCGTAAGTCGGGAAGGTATCCTTAAACCATCTCTTTCTCGGTGTGATTTCGATGTAGCGGCGTTTCAAAAAATCGAGGGCGGCAATCGCTGTATCATCTGAGTATTCAAGTGGAAAATGAGGCTTTCCTGCACAATTTGAACAATTTCCACAAGGTTCAGGATTGGGGTCGTCCAGCTCATTCGCCAGAAACTGCATCAGGCACTTCTCCGTCTGCATATACTCCTGCATGACCTTTTGTTCGTGATATCTGATTTTCGTAATCTCCTGGATTCTCTCCCTATTCAGTTGGTAAGGCACCGGAGTTCTGTACCATTTGCCTTTCTGTTTACTTATCGGAGAAGGTTGTTCAGCCAGCAGGTATTTAATAGTATGCTTGATACGGCCACTTGGAATGTTCACTGCTTCTTGTAGTTGACCTCGTGACAGACCCTCGTTTGCAGACAACACAGTAAGAAGTTGTTCAACATACTTCTGAGGTGGAAAAGCCTGTTCGATGAAGTAGTTGACAATATCATCGTCTTCTTTTCCGGAAAATAAAATCCCGTACGCTGACTCGACAGCTCGTCCAGCCCTGCCAACTTGTTGGTAATAGTGGATTACAGACCCTGGCCGCTGATAATGAATTACAAATCCTAAATCGGGCTTATCATACCCCATACCTAATGCTGTTGTTCCAACGACAGCCTTCACTTTGTTTGAAAGCAAATCCTGTTCAATCTGAACTCTCTTTTCATGAGGCATATCAGCGTTATAAGCAACCGCAGACATTCCTCGGCTACTCAGCCACTCTGCCAAGCGGTTTGAATCACGTACTGTTAATGTGTATATGATTCCTGAGCCTGGGATCTTCTCCAAATGGTCTGACAACCAAGCCATCCTTGCAGCGGGATCCGGCAAACGAACATTCTGCAGCTTTAGGCTTGTTCTAACGAGACTGCCTCTGCTGATCTCAAGCTTTCGCCCCAATTGTGTTTGTATATCTTTGACCACGCGGTCATTTGCGGTTGCCGTAGTGCTTAAGACAGGCACATTCTCTGGCAGAATGCTTAGTATGCGGGCAATTCTTCTGTAGTCTGGCCTGAAATCATGGCCCCAGTCAGAAATGCAATGAGCTTCGTCGATAACGAAAAGGCCGATACTGTCGGTGATTGGCAAAAGGTATTTCTCTAAGAAATCCTCATTGGCCAGCCTTTCTGGCGAAATAAGCAGGACGTCAATTTGATTTTGCTCAAGTTTCTCCTGTATCGCTTTCCATTCCTCCGGGTTTGTGGAATTCACCGTATGTGCGATGACCCCAACTCGCGTTGCGGCTTCTATCTGGTTTCTCATGAGAGCCAGAAGGGGGGAAATTAAGAGTGTTGGCCCGAAACGCTTCTCCCGGATCAGCTTCGCGGCTATAAAATAAACTGCACTTTTCCCCCAGCCGGTACGTCTCACCAGCAGCAGTCTTTTCTGATGGTTGACGATGGAGTCAATGGCCTCCCACTGCCCATCTCTGAAACTGGCAGAAGGATCGTTGCACAATCTGCGAAGGTATTTTAAAGCTCTATCATGCAAAACACATACACCAAAAGTTAATTCTACCGCGAATTCTCTGACTCCATTATGGGCGGGAAATCCGCTCCTATACAACAATCTAAATGTAATGAAAACCGCACGTTTGTCAAGCATATTCGAATTCGTAGAATAGTGTCAAGAATCGGCTCGGCGAGACTTAATCTGTACAGATTTGTATGTCATTACGACAAAGGCTGCTTTCACATTCAGTCCTTCCATCCCCTACGTTTCGCAAAAAGCGTTTCTGATGTTACGAATGTTGATAGTAAATTCGCCCCGGTGATATAACGTTTCACTATCTCACGGGGTAAATATTTTGGGGATGTGTCAGTATTTCGGGATTGAATCTCCATTCGGTGGCCATATCTCGGCTGCTTCCTGGACGAAATCGAAGCGGCCAAAGCATACGACAACGCCGCAAGGAAATACCACGCCGAATTTGCATGTTTAAATTTCCCTGACGCCAAGTGAGTTTACCCTGAGCGAGCATAGCGAGTCGAAGGGCCT
>JBARPZ010000577.1:0-7754 GCA_049643445.1 Sedimentisphaerales bacterium | reverse complement strand
AGTGTCAGTTCACACATCCGGGCTGGCCGCTGCTTCTTTCGGCCATCGTGATAATCACCTTTGCCTTCATAACAGAACCCATATCGCAAAAAACAACCATATCTCACAAGGCCGAGAAGGTCATCATTACGCTCGCTATCACATTGCTTGTCTTTTTTACGGTTATAGGGAGTGCCGGGGCTGCAGGAGGTTAGCGGATTCCGTATCTGGCCGATAGTAAACAGGACATCCTCACAGATACGGCGGGCGATGGTTAGAGTGGGGGGTATATCCGCAGGTGCCTGAACCTGGGCTGACTTCGGCCGGGCGTCATTCAGTTATTTGGTGTGCAGTGCAAAGCCTACCAAACTCTCGCGTACTTATATTCTTGACGCGGCAGGTCCAGGTCAATACAATAACTCCCTTTGGTTCGCGAGGCGTTAAGCGAACCGTGAATCCCGAATTATGAGGAACGAAACGATGGCGACAATAAACGAGCATTTTCTGAAGCTTCGAGCGGGTTATCTTTTCCCGGAGGTCAGCCGGCGAGTTCGGGCCTACCAGGAGAAGACTCCCGGGGCAAAGATAATCAGCTTAGGTATCGGCGATGTAACACAGCCGCTGCCGCCGGCCATAATCAAGGCAATGAACAAGGCGGTCGATGAGATGTCCAAGAAAGCCACCTTTCGCGGCTATGGGCCGGAGCAGGGCTATGATTTTCTGATCGATGCGATAATCGAAAATGACTACAAGAGCCGAGGTGTCAGTTTGGACCGGAGCGAGGTCTTCGTAAGCGACGGCGCCAAGTGCGATACGGGCAATATCCTGGATATATTCGGCCTGGATAATGTCGCTGCCATAACCGATCCATCCTATCCGGTATATGTTGACAGCAACGTAATGGCGGGCAGGACCGGGGAGGCCAACGCAAAGGGGCAGTTTAAAAAAATAGTTTATATGCCCTGCACGGCTAAAAATGACTTTATCCCCGAATTGCCAAAAGCCCACGTCGATATTATTTACCTTTGCTTTCCGAACAATCCTACGGGAGCGGTGGCGACGAAAGAAATTCTGGGCAAGTGGGTTGATTTCGCCCACAAGAGACAAGCAGTAATCCTTTTTGACGCGGCCTATGAGGCTTTCATAACCGACCCTGATATCCCGCATTCAATCTATGAGGTTGAGGGGGCAAAAGAAGTGGCGATAGAGTTTCGCAGCTTCTCCAAGACGGCAGGCTTTACCGGTGTCCGATGTGCTTTTACCGTTGTGCCAAACGAGCTCAAGGCAGCGGGGGCCGGCGGCAAAGCGGTCGGAGTCAATCCCTTATGGAGCAGACGCCACAGCACGAAATTTAACGGGGCATCGTATGTATCACAGGCCGCCGCCGCCGCCGTCTATACAGATGAAGGGAAGGAACAGT
Organism: Sedimentisphaerales bacterium; assembly: GCA_049643445.1. Classification (GTDB taxonomy): domain Bacteria; phylum Planctomycetota; class Phycisphaerae; order Sedimentisphaerales; family Anaerobacaceae; genus CS2-K091. The sequence continues at coordinate 6,355 of JBARPZ010000577.1, read as the reverse complement.
GCCACCGGATTATCGATATTTATATGGGTAATGCAGCCCTGATCCGTGAATCGTTAGCCAAGCTCGGCTACGAGGTCTATGGCGGGAAAAATGCGCCGTATATCTGGTTGAAGACACTTGGCGGCATGAAATCATGGAACTTTTTTGACCGACTGCTTCAAAACGCCAATGTCGTCGGCACGCCCGGCGAGGGCTTCGGGCCGGCCGGCCGGGGATATTTTCGCCTGACGGCCTTTGCAACGCCGGAGAACGTCAAAGAAGCAATGGAGCGTTTCGCCGGCATTTAGCACACAAACCGACCAATCACGAGCATCGAGTATTGAGAAATGACAACATCATATATCCGGCCGGGTAGATTCGAGAGAAGATTTCTTATTCTGTTTTTGGTAGTGTTCATGGTTTGGGGACAGAGCCGGGGTGAGGTTGGCAGCACCGGAGTAAACGCTGAAGCAGCCGGTAAGGTAAAATCGGAGCCATCCTTTGGACTTCCAGCGGATTGGATCTCGGCATGGTCGGAGCCGCCGGTTGAGTGTCGGCCGCTGCAGATATTGCATGGAGTGCCGCGGGGACAGGCAACAGCGGCAGCAATGAAGAAATTAAAAGAGTCGGGACTGGGAGGGATTGTCTGTAATGTCGATTTTAAGAACTACCTGGTATCGGAGGACAACTGGGATAATCTTATCCATGTGGTGGAAGCATGTCGCGAGGTTGGATTAGTCGTATGGATATATGATGAGGAGGGATATCCGAGCGGGGCGGCGGGGGGACTGGTTCTGAAGCGTAATCCCGCGTTCGAGGCGCTTGCTCTGACGTATGATAAGTCGCGTAAAGAACCTTTTGCGTTTCGGCCTGCATACGAGCATACCCATGCCAGCAATAATTTCCATGCAGCCAGGCGGTATCCCAACCTGATTGACGGCAGGGCGGTCCAGTGCTTTATTGAAACAACGCACGAGGCGTATTGGCGGCGGCTGAAAAAACATTTCGGCAAGACCATTCAGGCGCTGTTTACCGATGAGCCATCACTGATGGCGGTGAACATCGGGCCGCTGCCTGAGAATGTAAGGAAAAACGTGCGGGTTGTTGACCGGCTGGATGAAAAAGTTAAGCCGCTGCCATCGGTGCCCTGGGCAGGGGATTTGCCGACACAATATCGCAAGCTGTACGGACAGGACCTTATAGCGGTGCGCCGGAGTCTTTTTGAGGGAACCGGCGAGCTTGACCGCCAGGTACGGCGGCGTTTTTGGGCGCTGGTCTCGGACCTGGTGGCTGAACGTTACTTCGGAGGGCTTCAGGATTGGGCACAGGCGCACGGCGTTGCATCATCGGGCCATACGTTGTGGGAAGAGACACCGCTGCACCATGTTCCGCTGGAGGGTAACGCGTTGAAAGCGTTAGGGCGTATGGATATCCCGGGACTTGATTTGCTCAACTCAGACCCTGAAGCGGTCATCTACAGCGGTTGGTTGACAGCGGGCCTGCCGGCCTCGTCGGCGATTCTTAATGGACGGCGAAAGGTGATGACGGAGGTCAGCGATTTTTCCCAGAGGATGGCGGGTAAGGGCAACGCTTCGCCGGCAAATATGCAGGCTGTTGCGGCGTGGCAGGCGGCCCTGGGGGTGACGGAGTTTACGTTGTATTACAATCGTGGAGAACGCTCAGCGGAAAACTACCGTGCTTATTGCGATTTTGTGGGTCGTCTTAATTCGGTGTTGCGTGAGGCCCGACCGGTGCCGGAAGTGCTGTTGTATTATCCGATTTATGACCTTTGGGCTGAATACATTCCGGTGGCGGAGAAGTTGACGACACAGTCGCAGTCTAAACGGATGCAGCAGATACAGAAGTCGTTTCTCGAAATCGGACAGCGGATGGTGAGAAGGCAAATCTCGTTTGCTATGGTTGACCACGAATTGCTTGCAGGGGCGGAGGTTCGCGATGCGGGTTTGTGGATTGGAGGGCAGCGGTTTAAGGCTCTGGTTCTACCGGCGGGAGTGGACTTGCCGAAGCCAGTAACAGAAAAGCTGGAACGGTTCGAGGATGCCGGTGGGCAGGTTTTTCGAGCAAAGGCGTCACAGCCGGAAATCGATTTTGATACGCTGGCGGGCATCTATGAGAGTGGGGTGTTGAGTGTAAAATCTGACAGGATTATTGTCGGACGATTCGTCCGGGATGAGAGGGATATCCTGCTTGTTGTCAATGTCGCTTCAAAGCCTTACACTGGAGCAGTTTCGGCAAAGAATGCGGCTGAGTGGTTGGTTGCGGAGCCGGCCGGCGGCCGGCTCGGTAAAGCGAAAGTTGATGAAGCCGGGCGGATTTCTCTATCGCTGCCGCCGCGCGGTGCGGTACTGCTAATCGGTCCGCGGAAAACGGTGAAGATATTGGCGCCTCGGTGACAGAGCCCGGCTTACACTATTTATTTTCGGTTTAGACTTTTAACTCAATGGCTGGACAAACAACGGCATATATTGGACTGGGAAGCAACCTGGGTGAGCGAGAGAAATCTATACAAAACGCCGTTAAAAAGCTGGCTGAGGCCGAGAGCATCGAAGTTATCCGGGTAAGCGAGATAATTGAGACCGCTCCGCTGGGCCAGGCTAATCAGCCAAAATATCTGAACGCGGTGGCCGAGATAGAAACAACTTTTAGCGCAGAAGATTTGCACAAGATACTGGTCAACATTGAGGTATCGTTAGGCAGAGAAAAAAAGGGGAAATGGACATCTCGAATTATAGATTTGGACCTTTTACTGTTTGGCCTGGAAATCATAAATAATCCAAGCCTGACCGTTCCGCATCCGCAGATGCACTTACGCTCTTTCGTGCTCAAGGGACTGTGCGAACTGAATCCAGAGCTGGTGCATCCTGTTATAAATGAATCGGTGAATGAACTGGCCGCCCGTCTCAATGGTGCTGATTATGTGTTGAATCCGAATATCCCGCAGCTTGTCAGCATAGCGGGCATCATAGGCGTTGGGAAAACAACATTGGCGGAAAAGTTAGCAAAGCATCTCGGCTGCAAACTGCTGCTCGAAGCTTACGATACGAATCCCTTTATGCCGGATGTCTACGCGGGTAAAAAGCAATTCGCATTGGATTCGCAGCTATACTTTCTCACGAGCAGGACCGAGCAGTTAAATCCTAATATTTTAGCGAGGGGGCAGATTGCCGTCAGTGACTATGTCTTTGACAAGGAACTTATCTACGCAAGACGGCTGCTCGACAACCAGCAACTGGCTTTATATGAGAAGACTTATCCGCCATTTGCCGGGCAAGTTGCGCTGCCTGTGTTGGTCATATATCTGCAGGACTCGGCGCAAGGCTGCCTCGAACGAATTCACAGACGCAATCGTCCTTACGAGCAGAAAATCGAGCTGCACTTTTTAGAGGCGCTTGGTTCCGATTATGAGCTGCTCTTTGCCGATTGGAAAACCTGTCCGGTTATCCGTGTCTTGATCTCTGAATTCGATTGCACCAAAGACGCAGACATCAGCCATTTGGCAGAGCAAATAAAATGCTACATTGCGAGCGATTCTGTCATTGCCAAGGCGGCAAAGCAATCTAAAATATGAAGGATACTGCCAATGCCTGCTTTTCAGGGCTTATATGGAGTAATGATATGGAAATCAAAACGTGGAAAAAGGTTTGGCTGATAATACTGGTTTTAGTAGTTATCGGAGGCCAGTTTGAAGATGTGCAATCAGCGGAGCCGAACACCACTGCAGGCGAGCGCACTATCAGCTTTCCAACGGATGTCTCCATAGGTAATCTCAGCGTGCGCGATTGGGGCTCGACAGAGGCGGGAGACTGGACTGACCTTGGTGAGGCGCGCGGGGAGGTGACTGTGCCGGCCGGGAAGGAACTGCAGCTCAAAGTCGGCCCGGATTACTCAGGGGACTTTTCGCCACTTGCGGGGCTGAGGGCATCCGACCTTCAGGAGCTGCATATGGAAAATGTCCAGGTCGGCGATGAGGGGCTGGCCCACCTGAAAGGATTGACCACGCTTAAGTTGCTAAATCTCAATAGAAGGCAAGGTACATCTCAAACTCATCCGCTTCTCGGAAAGCCGCTCGGCGAGCTAAAGTTCACAGATTTGAAGGGCGAGGAGATTGATATTGCTCAATATAAGGGAAAGGTGGTGCTGGTCGATTTCTGGGCGATATGGTGTGGTCCTTGTATCGGGGAACTGCCTAACGTTAAGAATACCTACAGCAACTACCACGACGATGGCTTTGAGATTATTGGAATCAACCTTGACAGGGATCGAACGCGACTGGAGGAGTTCATCGAGAAAAGAAACATGCCCTGGCCTCAGTATTTCGACGGGAAGGGGTGGAAGAATGAAATTGCTGTTCATTTTGATATTCACAGTATCCCCTCCACTTTCCTTTTGGATAGAGAGGGAATCGTTCGGTATGCGAATTTGCGAGGTTCGGCTCTTAAGCACGCAGTGGAAGATTTGCTTCGAAGTCCCTTGATGCCAGATGCTCAAATCACCGATGCCGGGATGGCTCACTTGAAAGGTCTGATTTTTCTTGAGACGCTTCGCCTTGAGAACAGGCAGATTGGCGACGCGGGATTAGCTCACCTTGGAGGGCTGACTTCGCTGAAGACGCTCTACCTTGGCGGCACACAGGTGACCGATTCTGGACTGGCCCATGTCAAGAATCTGACCGAACTTGAAAGTCTTTGCGTCCATAAGACAGAAATCACAGATGCGGGTCTGGAACACCTCAAAGACCTGACCGGCCTTGGATATCTTTGTGTCCATCACACTTATGTTAGCAACACGGGGCTGGCGTACCTGCAAGGACTGAGTTCCCTGAAGACACTATCCCTTAACAACACACAGGTCAGCGACGGGGGTCTGGTACACCTCAAGGGTCTGACTGCACTTGAGAAGCTCAATCTGCGCGGCACAAGTGTCAGTTATGCCGGATTAGCGGATTTGAAGCAGGCGCTGCCGAATTGCGTTATATCGGGACCATCCGCTCCTAAAGCCCGCAGGGCCCCTGTACCCCGTTGGGCAAAACGCGTCGAAAAGTTTTTGCCTGAAGATATCCCACTGCCACTGCAAATTTTGATTGCAGCGATTGCTATTCCAATAGTATGTCTGTTAGGTGCTGTCTTTCTTAGAATGACAACCGGATGGGCAGTCAAGTTCAAGCTCCCTTATTGGACCGCCTATAAGATAGCGATTATCACTTCGGTCGTTAGTTTTGTCATCGGTATTCCCTTCGATATCCTCGGAACCCTCTGGGCTCAATTTCTTAACTTTGTTGTGTCTTTTTTTGTCCAATCAGCAATCTACGGAACAATGATAAAATATCCTGAAACCAATGAGTCAATCGGTTACGGCAAAGGCTTGTTGATTTCTTTATATCTGCTGCTGATCGGGCTTGTCCTGGGTTGCGTCTTCGGATGCATTATATTTATAATAATCATGGGATTCAGGTTTACATAGTTTAAGAGCTGTTAAATGGTTCATTTTCAATGAGGATTGATGGAAGTAATTATAAGGAAGTGACAAATAGTTCCGGTCTTATGGAAATTGTAAAAACTACAGAATCGGTCAGGGTGCTGGTCAAAGCCGCGCGTAGTGAGGGAAAAAAAGTGGGCATTGTGCCTACAATGGGCGCATTGCATGTCGGTCATATTTCCTTAATCGAAGCAGCAGTGAAAGAATGTGATTTTGTGGTCGTCAGTATCTTCGTCAATCCGACACAGTTCGGTGAGGGTGAAGATTTTGAAAAGTATCCGCGCCCTTTGGAAGCGGACCTGGATATCTGCAGAAAGGGGGGCGTTGATGTTGTTTTTTTACCGACGTCGGAGCAAATGTATCCAACAGAGAACATTACCTGGGTAAACGTCGAGAAATTGACCGACACATTATGCGGTGAGTCTCGTCCGGGGCATTTTCGCGGTGTAACTACCGTCTGTGCCAAGTTGTTTAATATTGTTGGACCTGACGCTGCATTTTTCGGCCAGAAGGACGCTCAACAAACGGTCGTTATCAAGCGAATGGTTGCCGATTTGAATATACCGGTGGAGATTGTTGTCTGCCCGACCGTACGCGAGGGCGAAGGGTTGGCGGTCAGCAGCAGAAATAAATATCTGACCGAAGAGCAAAAAAAAGATGCAGCCTTAATATATAAATCCCTTCAAAAATGCCGGGAGATGATCGAGGCCGGGACCACTGACACCGGACAAATTACCGCCGAGATGCGTAAAATATTGAGTCAAGCGCCGTCAATCCAGATAGAGTATGTAAGTATTGTTAATGCCGAGAGCCTGCAAAAACTCGACAAGATTATCGGCGAAGTCCTCGCCGCGGTCGCCGTCAGAATCGGGGCGGCGCG
>JBARPZ010000576.1:0-5812 GCA_049643445.1 Sedimentisphaerales bacterium | reverse complement strand
TTCTCAGCAGAGAGTCCATATTGTTGACCGGTAAACCATAACCGGGATTGTCTTTGGGCAACTCCGGTCGCTGTATAAATGCAAAGCCTTTCGTCATTTCGTCGCGCTGTATTTGATTGTCGTGATTTTTGTCGAACTCCTCGATGGTGATCTTCCAGGTCCCAGCCGCATCCAACTTATCATCTCCGCGTCCACCCAGGGCCGCGGCGCCGGCAAACAGGAGCCCATCGCCGGTTATGGGGATACCGACTGTTTCGTGCGAAAAACCACCGGCCCCCCATATCTCCTCGCCGGTGGACGGGTTGTAGGAAGTCAGCCGTTTGGAACCCAACACAACAAGTTCTTCCGCCTCGTCATGACGCCAGATCGTGGGCGTTGACCAGCCGGCCTTGAACAACAATCTCGGCTGTTCCCAGGCCGTCTCACCCGTGTCTCGATTCATCGCCAGCAAACGGGAGGAACCGCCGTCGCCGTCCAAAACCAGGATCACTTTGTCTTCATACAATATGGGCGAGGTCGCCATTCCATATTTGCTTTTCGGCGTGTCGATTTTACGCTGCCAGACCTTCTTCCCCGTGTGGTCGTAACAGAGCAGCCCGTATGTCCCGAAATAGACGTAAACATGCTTTTCGTCCGCTGCCGGCGTGATCGAGGCGGGACCATTCATCGGATGAAACCTCACCTTCGTTTCGGCCTGGATAACCTGTAGCCACAGGATTTTGCCGTCTTCGCGGTCAATGGCTAAAGTAACAAGTTCCTTTCCATCGGCCGATTCCTTTGCCGTCAGAAAGATACGGCCGTTCCAAATGACCGGAGAAGACTTTCCCGCACCGATGGCGGTTTTCCACAGAATGTTCGATTCCGGACCAAAATGTACAGGAATGCGGTCCACTTTCGCCACTCCCTGTCCATTGGGGCCGCGAAACTGATTCCAGTTGACCTTTCCCTGCTCACCGTTCGCTGTCAGGTTGAACAAAAGGATAATAACCGCACAGATGCTGGCCTTTGCCTTTAGGCTGTGCCTCTGACATTTCCCATTTAAGCGTTTATAGAACATAATTGTCTCCGTAGGTGCCTGATAATTTCGCAAAAATCGCCTTGAAAATCAAGGATTTTCTTACCACAGAGACACCGAGGCAATCTCACCCCCTGTCATCCCGACCGGAGTCCGCCGCAGGCGGACGGAGTGGAGGGATCTATCAAAATTAACACCGTCGAAGACGGAATCAACTGGCTAAATACTATCGACTAACGACTAATTGGCCCAAGCAATTAATAGTCGACTGGCCATAATATTTCTATTCAATACATCACCCTGCAACCACGTCCCGTATGTCGTCCACGTTAACATATATCCCAACGTCTTTCTCATACTCGCATTTTACCCTCTGACTACTGTTCTCGCCAGTCGTTATATTTAATCCCGCGTTTTATGCGGGATTGCCTTTATATTTAACCCCGCGTTTTACGCGAGGTTGCTTTATATTTAATCCCGGTCTCTGGCCGGGGTTGTCGTTATATTTAGCCCCGCCTGCCCCTGCAATTCTTAGGCAGGGGTCCTCTGGGCGGGGTTATTTTTATCTTTCCCAACCCAAATTTATTTGGGGGTCAATACTAAATATCTCCCTGTCAACACACTACTTTAACGATTGCTGCTGGCCCTTATCGAATCACCTGCTATTCTTTTTCATTCCCCCAATTCAACTCCCCAAGTTCCTCTGGCTTCACAAACACCACATGCCCACCATTGAATAATATATTACATCCCTTACCTTTATGATTTTCAGTGGTCAATATCTCCGGCCCGCCATGCTGATTCCATCCAGGCTGGCTTTCAAAAAGCAAAACTATATCTGGCAGTGAATTAGGCTCAGCCATAGGATTGATTGCAAAGTTACAACGCCCTTTTCCAGCCCCTTTACACTTAAAAGACTTTTCCTTATTGTCCGGGTTGTATTCGATAAGCACATCACACCAATTATCTGCGGTTGGATATTTGTCATTATTATCGTTGGCGTAAATAAGCATCGCTCTGCCAAGACCGCTCATATTAGATTCACAATAAAAGCTCCAATGAACTCCGGAATGGCCGTAATCAAAAATCCATAACGCGCCCGAAAACACCAAATAAGCCAGCGGAATTAATATCAATACAATGATGATAGTAGCTATTTGGGTTTTTGGCTTCTGTCCTTTTGTTTTTGTTTCTCTTTCGTTCATACCTAACTCTTCCGAAATGATATCTCTCCTCTATTCTAAGGATTGCCTGTCTTAATTCAACGGAAATGTTTGGAAGCTTGGTAGAGTGTGCACTGCACACCATTCTTCTGTAAAAACGTGAATGCATTAATGAGGATAAGCGTTAATTTAGGCAAGAATTTTGCAAAAAATCAATCAAAAGCGCACATACCTGACGACAAAATCCAAAAATAATAAAAAAAATTTATCTCCTTTTCTCACAACCAGTAACGAGCGACAGGCGACTAGCGACGGCTCATATTTTCGTATCAAAAGCGAACATTCGTCCAATTATAGAGGGACGTGTTTTTTTGCCCTCGGCCGAAAAACCGGCCAAGCTGACAATTTGATATGTGAAATTAGGCGATTAAGGGGCCGCCACTGTAAGAAAGCGGAAAATTCAACAAACTAAATACTATTCACTAACAACTATTCACTATTCCACCTGGAGGGTGGAAATATTACCGAGTACGCCTTCAAAATCAGGATTCCGAATAGGCTGGATTATATCCTGTCTATACCGCTGCTTTTATACCGGTTCCTACGCTATGGATATACATATCGCCGCATACCCCTAACTCAGGGAAAGTACGCCATCGTCGACCCCGATGAATACCATCATCTCTCCAAACACAAATGGCACACCGTCAGAAAGGGCGATATCTTCTACGCGGTTCGTACGGCCGTGACCATAGCCGGCCGAAAGCGCATCCACATGCACCGCTGCATACTAAAAGTACCTGATGGTATATTCGTTGACCACATCACTCAAAACGGCCTCAACAACCGAAAGGCAAATTTACGACCCGCAACGAGAGCACAGAATATGTGTAATCGGTCTAAATACAGGAACGGCAACTTTAGCTCAAAATACAAGGGTGTAACCAGAATCCGAGGAAAAAAGCCATGGCAGGCACACATCACGGTCAACCGCAGGCCTATATCCCTCGGCTCCTTCCGGGATGAAATCGACGCCGCAAAGGCGTACGACCGCGCTGCTAAAAAATACCACGGCCAATTTGCGGCTTTGAACTTCGCACAACCCAAACGCTTGCCATTGCACTGAATAACCAATCTTTTTCGCTCACTTCACAATTACCTTGCCTCCTTATCAAGCATGTCCCGAGTTCAGTTTGGTCGGGTGTCCACTGCACACCGAAAACCTGTCGGCATGATGCCGCTTTCAGGCGAGCTTTTGACATCTTTTCAATCCGGGATCGAAAAATCGTGGTATTTAGCCTCTAAATCATGATTATTGCAATTTTTTAAGAATTTCTGTCACCATTTTTGCTCTGCAATTTCTTTATTATTGAGGCTATAATACGAACCGTTTAAAAGGATTCTCAAAATGAGAACCACGGCAAGAGAAATTAAACTGTTAGAAAAATGCCTAAAAGGCAATTCGCAGGCCTTTGAAGTGATTGTCGCAAAGTATCAGGAACTTGTTTGTGCAATTACATTCAGTGGGGTCACAGATGTTCAACAAAGCGAGGAACTGGCACATCAGACCTTCATCAATGCATGGAAAAGCCTTTCTCAACTTAAGGATCTTTCGAAGTTCAGGCCCTGGCTGTGCACTATAGCCCGAAACAACATTCGAAATTTTTTAAACAAAAACCAACGGGATATTATTGCAAAGACTAAAGCCATGGAAAACATAAACGATACTGCTGCTGATGAGGCCGGCCCGCTCGAATCAGCTATAAAAAAAGAACATGAAGAACTTGTCAGTGATGCAATCCGACGGATACCGGAACAATATCGAGAGCCTCTCGTTCTCTACTATCGCCGGCAACAGTCTGTAAAGCAGGTCGCACTATCACTCGATTTGTCCAGGGATGTCGTAAAACAACGGTTGCAACGCGGTCGAAAGATGATAAAAGAGCAACTCAGTTCTATCGTAGAGGAAACTCTTTCTGTCACCGGGCCTAAAAAGGCATTTACTACCGCTGTCATCGCATCTATTGCAGGGATGGCGATAAAAGGTACCGGCGTTGCCGCAGCCGCAAGTATTGCGGCAGGTACGTCTACGACGGGAACTACCACAGGCGTCGCAGCCTTAATGAGCGGAGTAACAGCGAAAATAATTACTGCGGCGGCGGTGGCAGTCATTGGTGTTGGAGCAGTAGTTACTTATAAACATATCACTAAAAACAACAAGGACATTGAAGCTGAAAAAATGGTTACTGTTGCAGATGAGCAAGACCTGGCGGAAGATAACTTGTTGTCGGCAAAGGTTAAAGATGCTGGAATGGAATCAGGGATTTTGCAAAATAAGACAGATGAAACGGTTGTTACCAGGCCTTCTGAAGGGGAAGTTGCAGCAGCGGCAGATCCTTGTCAGGAACATGTTGGCACAACGGAATATATATTTAAGGCCAAAGGTGTTCTAAGCGGACTTATTACAGACATAGAAACAGATGAGCCGGTTGTCAACACAGAAGTTACTTTGAGGAGTCGTAATTATCGAACTAAAACCGACGAGAATGGTTTTTACAGTTTTGATACGATTAGTGATGATGGAAACTACCAGATCGGTGTTTTCTCAAAAGATTATATTGGTATTGTAGAAGATGGCAAGCAAACCCGGATACATCTTAAAAAAGATAGCCAATTAGTAAAGCACTTCCAACTGCCCAAAGCCTGCATGGTCGATACCTATGTAGTCGATGAGAATGAAAACCCGATTCCAGATACACGTTTGTGGGTTACATCTCTTGCTGAAGAACATGGAAGAATCATTGAGTCATCCATTGGTTCACAACGAACCGACAAAGACGGGTATGCACTTCTCGGCGGCCTTGCCGCTGCAAAGACACAATATTTGATAACCGCTGTCCACACTAAGTATGGAAAATGGATCAAAGAAAATAACAGGAAATACAGGGAACAAATCCGGGAATATGGGCCCGGTTATTTCAAGGTTACCCTGAAGGACCCCAATATCATTGAATACTGCCGGATCGTTTTGGAAAAAGGAGATACAGTCAGAGGTATTGCAAAATATACTGATGGAACACCTGCCAAAGAATGTAAAATCGTTCCCCGTCCTGACTGGTGGCATTCCTTATATTCTTCACCGCAATATCCAATCGATCCAAATGGTTCATTCACATTGTCCCAGATTATTCCCGGAACCTATCAAATCCGGGTGTCAATTCCTTACGTTGGTGGCGGCGCTGCAACTGTGCCTACCGTTTTTACAACCAAACTTCCTTTGGGAAACGGCAAGCTGCTGGAAGTAACAGTTCCAAAAAAACCAACAGAAGTCTCAGGCAGTGTAAGTAGGACCAGGCAAGATGACCCAAAACCAAAACTTTACGGCGTCGTGACTGATGAGATGACCGGTCAGCCTGTCAACGATTTTCGTATACGCTATAAAAAAATAAAAGGCAACTATTTCGGTTCAATCGGAACATGGAGCCAATTCAGCGATACTAAAGGAAAGTTCAAATTAGATGTACCGGGCAGTGAGGATGCGATATGCAAAGTTCAGGCAGTTGCCGACGGCTATGCTTCACAGTGGAGTGAACAGATTGACACCGCGAATAATTCGGCAGTCTCCATTAAACTT
>JBARPZ010000575.1:0-21441 GCA_049643445.1 Sedimentisphaerales bacterium | reverse complement strand
TTTAATCTTGTTAATAACATCCAGAGCAGTTTTATTTTGATTAGTCCTGCACAAGAGTTCGCCAAGCTCGAGCGCCACTTCCACTGAATTGGGGTCCAGTTCTGTGGCTTTGCGTATCTCGCTGCTGGCCGATTCGAGCCGACCCTTCTGCCGGAGTATCCTTGCCATTTGCAAATGCCTCTTAATACGGGCAGCAACCGTGGCGTTCTTTACAGTCTTCACATGGCTTGCTTCGTTCGGGTCGATATCCTGAGCAATGCCCAGCGCCTGATTCAAACGAGCCTGTATCACAGGCGCAAAATCGGAACCATGACCGGGTTGTACCCATTGTACTGTGTCGTTTGTGTCGGAGATTATCACGGTCGGAGTCACGATTATGCCGAATTTCCCCCACAGCTTGTATTCCGTATCCGGGAGGATGTAAAGGCCCGGACCCGACTCTTTTTCCTTATTTTGAAAAATGGCGCCTGTGTTAGGGTCATTAACCGCAAATGCTATGTCCAGACGCTCAGAATTTGCATCGAGCTTCCTGATAATCCGCTCAATGTCAGCCGCTGCCCGGGCCGAGCCCTTTTGTCGCCCTGATAAAAAGACCACCATCAACACTTTCCCTCCGCCGTGCTTGTAGTCGAATGTCTGTCCCGTTGTGTCGTGGGCTGAAAACTCCGGTATCTTTTCACCAATCCCAAGCCTGCGATGTCTCGCATACGCTGCTGCACAAGGCAGAAATTGCCCCGCTGCAAGTGTGAGGACTAACCATGTGAGAATGTTACGCTTCGCTCTCATCTGACTGCTTATCCTCACCCATAGCTTTTTGAGATGCTTCTTTTTCCTGCCTCACCGCAGGCGGCGCAGAATAATCCACCGGATTGTTTCTGTCGTAGTCCTTGGGCAGATGACATCCGGATTTGCATGTGCCGCCCGTCTCGGTTTTGGTAAATCCCACCGGCAGCTCCCATATTCCGTAAAGAACACTCTTGCGAATGTGCCTGGCCTGGTTGCTCGCATGTGTCGCATGACAGGCTCGGCACGTCCTGCCCCGACGTTCCTTGTTAACATGGAGGAAATGAAGATTTGCGTTTCCGTTTCTGAAATCGGTCAGGTTGTCGGTTTTGGGCGTCCAGACAACGTCCTTGGCATGGCAGCTAAAACACAGCGCGTAGTTGTCCTCCGAGAACGGAGAGTAGAATATGGGGGGATAATCTTTGGCCAAAAGGCTGAAATATTCGCTGCCGTGCGTAACATGACACCCGCTGCAGTCCTTGTCTTTGACTGGACCGTGAAGAAATTGCTTGTCTTTAAGCTGGTCGGTGAAAGCCGGCAGAACCTTATCCTTGCTTATCCCCTGGGGCTTATCGTGGCACGTCATGCACAGAGAAGCAGCATCCTTTTTCAATAGGAATTTTACCGTCGAAGCATGTGGAGTATGACAGTGCATACAGCCGTCGATATCAGCCACAATGCTGTGCTGGTAATCGGAGTTTTCGGCTATTTTCTCTATGTCCTTGTGACATGTATAGCACAGGAAGGGTGCGACGGATTTAACCATATTGGAGTTATCAGCACCGTGCGGGTCATGGCAGCCGATGCAGTGGTCCTTTGCCGGCTCGTGAATAAATTCAAATTTACTCAACTCGTCTTTTGTCACCACATGACAGGAAAAACAAAGCTCCCCGGGGTCCGTGGTCAATAAACCGTCATAATCTGAAGTATGGGAATCGTGGCAAACCGTACACTCTCCCACTGCCACCGAACCATGTGGGAATTTAAGGCCTTTGCCGGTCTCGTGGCAATCCTGGCAAAGAGCTGCCACTGTTTCCTTGGGCATCAAGAATTTGTTGTCACTACTGTGGGGATCATGGCACTGCACACAATCACCCTTCTTGAGAGGCTCGTGAACAACCTTCTTTGCTGTCTGCTCCAGGTGGCAATACTCGCAGAGATCACTGCCTTTCCGCACAAACTGAAAGCTATGTTTGTTAGGGTCCACAACCTTGTGGCACGACTTGCAATCACCAAGACTGACGGGGCCGTGCACGTGAGCTTTTTTGCTGTAGTCCGCATGACATTCTTCTGTAACGCATGTTTTTTGCAGTGAAGTAGGCTTCTCCACGGCCAATACACTGGAGACTAAAGCACTAAACAACAAGATAACTAACTTACTACTGAATTTTTCGAACATTTTCATACCATCCAATTATTATTAAGTTCTCATTACACTCGTTTCGTACACCACTTTGTCTTACGCATCAGTTCAATTAGTTGTTTTGGAAGGCCCCGGCTGGCGCCTGTAAAGAAGCACCATCGTCCCAAACCTCGTCTTCTGGTGGTAAGGCTTATTGAGTTCCAAAACAGCCTGTTGCACTGTATCATCATATTCTATTGCTGCAACAATTGCAGGACGTAGCAACTTTTCTGAGTTGTTTTTACAGTCGGTTTTAATCACTGCGTGCCCAAAAACCTTTTCTACAGTGAACGAATACTGTTCGTTCACAAACGGATAAGGTTGGCCGAGTACGCCCTTTCTCGCTTGCATTTTTCCATTTTTAGAAAAAAGCAGCCACGGTTCAGCCCCACGTGCTGCAACAAGAATGTATCTTCCATCTGTCCCGCCTAAGTTAAAATCGCTGAACCTCATACGCAATGGAAGCTGCAGTTCCTTATGAGGAGATGATGGAAACTTCGACCAAAGCCACTGCTCATGGGTATTTTCTCCGTCATCCACACTTACTTTGATTGCGGGATTAACCGGTTTCCCTGACAGGTTAACCACTTTTTTTGTCTTCGCGTCAATCGAATAGTGTGGTACGTAATCCAAAATGCTCAGTTTATACTTGGACTTTGGTATAGTTATTATTTCTCCAGACTTGGCCGCGTACTCGAGCGGTGAATTGGAATCCCCAAGCCAGACCGACACAATGCCGGCGGCATTGGCATCAATCAGCTCTTGTAACAGTTTTTCGACCGTATTGGGATCATGGAGTTTTTTTATTGCGACACTGCCAATGCTGGATGATATTGATTGTCTGGGAGGATCGTCCGGGCTCAGCCAAATGTCCTGCTTCAGGTTCTCACCTTTGACTGTTAACTTTGCAACGATTCCCCCCTTGGCATCTTTAACTGCCGTAGTCTCCCATGTCAAATCCGGTAAATAGTGCTGGAGCCTGATCTTGATTGGTGTCACCATGACCGGTAGAACAGTTTCCAGTTTCTCCGGCTTGTTCTCATCAGAAACGAGCACAGGAAAATGCAATCTCTGCCCCTCCATGCCCATCTGAACTATTAGCTCCCACGGCCCTGTCAGTGATGACCGGAGACCTCTTTCGGGAAATGCCCGGGCCTCGTTATGGTTACTTGATAATGCTAATACGGCAATGATGATAACCCCGAAACATACCGCTCTTGAATATAATTTGGATTTAGTATCAGTTCCCATAATTTACACTATTGTACTTCGGTTATTATCTTATTTGCCTTAAGTAGCATTGCCTCAGTGTACTTAAGATTGTGGACGCCCCAGCTGCCATCGGATAATACCGAATCAAGAATCGACCGGCCTTGCTTGACACTATCATTAAGGGCCTGCGCTGTTTGTTCATCTGTTTCAAGTTTAGCTTGCTCCTCAAGCCTGTCAAGCTTCTGCCTGACCTGCTCATACAGTCCCTTGATTTTTCCCTGCCAGAACGGTATATATCGTTCTCCGGTCCCTTTTTTATGGCAGTTGTCACATGCCCTTGGCACCGCTTTGGCTACTGTCCCGAAGCTGTCTAACGTTCCGGACTTTCTTTGTACCCGCTCAATATGACACCCGCTGCATTCCACATGCGTCAGAAACATGGGACTCAGTACAAGGTCTGTACTCTCGTCTTGCATTGGGTGTTGAGTTGCATAGATACTGCGCTGAACCTGATGAGTGTCGCTATGACAGTTCTGGCAATCAATCATCTCTGAAACCGACAATACTTCCGTCTGGCCGTGCGATACTTTCCCGTGACATGAAAAGCATTCCACCTTTTCGTGATTGGTATGTGTTTCATGTAGTTCTATGCTGTTGACCTGCTCTCCCTTGCTGAAACTGTGGCAGTTCAGACACACACTACCTGATACCTCGGTGGTCTTTTCGATTTCCCTTTTATGGCAGGAATCCTGACAGCTTGCGCTGTAGGAGACAAACTCGGCGTGATTAATCGTCACCAGTCCGCGCTTGATGACCATGTTCGGCACTTCATGGCAGTTTTGACAGCTTGTCTGCACTAATCTCTTGTTGCTTGTATTGTCTTTGAGAAAATGGCACGTAAAACATACATTATTATTCACATTAAAATGTTCCTCGCCTTCAAAGTGACTGTGGCATGTGCCGCATGAGATTGTTATCCCGTCAACTTCCTTTGCGACATGGTTTTTATGAGTGAATTTAATACCATGGTAATCGATATCCTTTGATACAAGCTCTTCAGTGCTATGGCATTCCGACCTCAGACAGGAGATATCTTGTACTGTGGCATTTGGCTTGGTTCCGACTCTGCCGACTATACAATCAACAGCTTGTGCAAGACCGTTAATCTTACCCTTCACATAACCTGCAAACCCTGGTTGTAGATGACAGTCGAGACAGTTCACTTCGGAATGGCTCGACTTTTCCCAACTACCGTAATAAGGATTCGTTATGTGGCAGGAATTACAAAAACTCGGCTGCCCCGTGACAACAACTGAACCAGCAACAAAAACAGCTGTCGCCACTATTATCAACAGCAACTTTGCAGGCCAGCTCATTTGCCTTAATACATTTATCCCTGATGTGAATATCGCCTTGGTATATTTCACTATTTTACTTCTCAACCTAACAATAAGTTAATTTTAAGTGTCCCTGTAGAAACCTCACCTGCTTATTAACACTTCCCTCTTGGTAGCGTCAGCGTAAATATCGTCCCACAGCCTTCCTTATTTTCGACCCGTATTTGACCTCCATGTCTTTCTATTATGTGTTTTACTATCGATAGCCCCAAACCAGTGCCATCGTGTTCAAGCTCCCTTGCGTTGGTGGCCCTATAGAATTCACGAAATATCTTAGGCTGTTCTTCTTGTGGTATTCCAATGCCGGTGTCAGTAATCTCCACCGATACACAGCCCTCATTGTTACTTGCATTCAGCTCAACGGTTCCGTTTGCAGGAGTGTATTTAATTGCATTAAGTAGTAGGTTTGTAACCATTTCTTCAATAGAAAACTGATTACCAAAGATTTTGTCCACTGACGGCCCGATATCACAATTCAAGGTTATCCTTTTATTGTCAGCTTTAGCTCTGACGGAAGCAACAGCGTTGTGTATAGCGTCCCTCAATGAGAAAACACCCATTTCCAATTCGTTGCTTAGTCGCATTTGTGTCAGCTTCAACAATGTCCTTACAAAGTGGGTGAGTTTGATAGTTCGCGTGTGCGCACTGTTGATAAACTCTGCCTGTTGACCATCAAGTGGACCGACCAGTTTCCTCACAACGACACCAAGGCAGCTTTGTATCGTTGCGAGATGCCCTTTAATATCATGAGTTACGCGTAAAACATATTCGTCCTTTATGCGATCTTTTTCCTCAAGCAATATATTGGATTTTCTGTAGGCTTGCTCGGCCCGCCTGAGCCTCACGGCAATGTAACTGGCCATGTATACTACCAAGTACAATGTGCTTGCAAAGGCGAAAAAAGTCCCAAGGATGTAAAGGCCATCTTGGTGTAAGCAATGAGCCACAAATCCCGTTAGGCAATGGTGAGGTATAAGCTGCAGATATTCGAGTAATATCAAAAGACCAAAAAGCAAAACGGCAAATGTAGCTTGCAAATAGCTTTCTCGTACCGAAAGTAGGATACTGGCTATAACCATATGAAATATGAAGAAAAAAACAAACGGATTCTCAATCCCACCGGAGAAATGCAACAGAACCGTCAAAATCAACAAGTCTGCCGATATTTGGACATTGATCAATTTCTCTATGGCGGAACCAGGTGTCTCTTTCAAACTTCTTGTAAAGTGTTTTAACAGTAACAACACCGTCGTGTTGTACAGAGCAAGCAGTATTGCAATACCATAGAGGCCAAAATCCTGCACCGATATGTGCAGAACGGTGCTGGCCATGAAGGTAGCCAAGCCAACCCCCGCTATGGCTATCCATCTGAGCTTGATCAGCCAATAAGCTCGTTTGACGAGCCTGATGTTTTGATACGCCGATTCCATCTTAGGCTTTTTTTGAAATAAGTTTTTCGACCTCAGCCAGCAAAATTTGTGGTTCCACAGGTTTGTCCAGGAAACCATCCACCGGCAGCCAGACAGGATCTCCGGCAGTAGATTTGAAACCCAGGCCCGTTCTATCCTTGACTGCCGTCAATATCAGGATGGGCATATCTTTGTACTGCGGGTCTTTTTTCAATTCCCTGGACATTTCAAAGCCATCCGACCAGGTAGACATCATAACATCCAGGATGACTAAACATGGCTTGTCATTCCTGATTTTTTCCATACCTTCCGTTCTGTTGGCGGCCGTAATCACAGTGTACTGTCCACTTTCCAAAGTTGCCTTAAGTGCCTTGGTATAGTCCGGGTCATCATCTACAAGCAAAATCTTAGCGTTTTCCATAATTCACCTCCCAAAATTTCAAAAGGTTCTTTCAGTAATATAATCAGCCAAATAACGGTGGCCTTCATTGTTAAACTATCTTTAGAACTCGTCGTAAAAGACGTCTTCGGAGTTAATTCCTTTTTCCACAAGCACTCTTGTTACCGCTTCAATCATTGGAGGTGGTCCGCAAAGGAATGCCTGGCGTTGGACACCAGTCTCCAGGTGTTTGTCAGCCGACAGATGGATAAACCCTGTCTCCCCGTCCCACTTTTCATTCTCACCAAGTCCATCAGACAGGGCGTACATTACATGCAAAGTAGGATGTTTTTTGGCCAATTCCTCAAATTGCTCAAGGTAGAATACATCACGCGTGGTTCGGCATCCAAAAAACAGCCAGCAGACACGTTCGGGCCATTTCTCATAAAGGGTCAGGATGATATTTCTCATGGGTGCCATACCGCAGCCCCCGCCGACGCATACGATTTCGACGGATGGGTCCTCGTTGAGCCAGAATTCACCGTAAGGGCCGGTGAAGGTGACTGTATCTCCAGGATTGAGGTTATACAAATAAGTTGAACCGATTCCATCCGGAACCAGCCTTACAACAAGTTGGACCACATTGGGTTCATAAACGGGGGAACTAATTGAGTAGGCCCGGAAAACCGTTCCGTCCTGTGATGGGGCCTGAACCTGAACATACTGACCAGGCCGGTGGGTGATCTCCGCAGGTTCGTTTAATCTCAGCTTTATTTCTTTGATGTCGTGCGTGAGTTCCCGTGTGCTTTCCACTGCGGAGGAAAACATCCGGACATTCAAAAGCTCTGTGGGTATCCGAACATATATATCCTCACGAATCTTAACCTGACAGGCCAACCGCAAGTTTGACCGAATCTCTTTACGTGACAGATATGGTGTTTCTGTGGGCAGTACAGGCCCTCCGCCGGATGTTACGGTGATCTTACAATGTCCACACGACCCTTTGCCGCCGCACGCCGACGGTATGAAAATCTCATTGGCGTAGAGACTAGCCAGCAATGTCTGACCACCCTCAAGCTCAAGCGGTTTTTCACCAGCGTTAATGTCGAGTTTGCAAACACCGTAGTTTATCAGCAGCCGCTCGGCTATCATTAACATTGCTGCCAATGCCACAGCAAGGCCTGCAAACGAGATAACTGACAACACGTAAATCATTGACAACTCCTATTGGATTGACACCATTCCCGCAAAGCCCATAAAGGCCATAGCAAGCACACCAGTAACAACCATTGCTATAGGCACACCCTGAAAAGGTTCCGGGATATTGCTGTACCTCATTTTCTGTCTCAGGCCGGCCAACAGCACAATTGCCACTGCCCAGCCGAGACCGGCGCCAAGACCAAAGCCAACAGACTGTATAAAACTGTAATTGCGGATGATCATGAATAAACATGCGCCGAGAATAGAGCAATTGACCGTTATCAAAGGCAGGAATATGCCTAATGCAAAATACAGTCTCGGGCTGAACCGCTCAACAAACATCTCGACAAGCTGTACGAAGGCGGCAATCACCGCTATGAATACTATAAACTGCAAATGAATGAGGCCGAAAGGTACCAGAACAAAATGATAAATGATATAGTTCAGTATCGTCGTCGTAACCATTACAAATGTTACCGCTGTCCCCAGTCCGATGGATGTCCTTATCTGGCCCGAGCAGGCGATAAACGAACACAGGCCCAGGAAGTTGGTCAGCAGTATATTATTTGTGAATATGGCCGCAAAAAATATAACAAATGCCGATGTCTCACTCATGTTTTTTTCTCCTCAAGTTCCGGGCCTTTAATCCAATTGAAAATACCAATTGCGATACCGAATGCAAAAAATGCTCCCGGGGCCAGAATCATCAATTGATTAGGTGTATACCAATCGCCGCTGAGTACTTTGTACCCTAAGATTTCTCCGGCACCCAGCAGTTCTCTGAAGAATCCGATTATAGCCAGGACCGCCGCGTAGCCGAGACCGTTGGCAATCCCGTCGATAATGGACAGTATCGGCGGGTTTTGCAGGGCAAATGCCTCGGCCCGGCCCATAACGATGCAATTGGTGATTATCAGGCCTACATAAGGGCCGAGCTGCTGGGACATATCCCAGTAGAAGGCCTTAAGTAACTGGTCGAATATGATAACAAAAGTAGCTATGATGGCGACTTCAGCAATCATGCGTATCCGATGGGGCGTGCACTTTCGAAGCAAAGAAACAAGGAAATTCGAGCCCACACACACGAAGATTAGCGCCGCTCCCATTACAAGCGAGTTCTCCAGCCGATTGGTCACCGCCAGGGCCGAGCATATACCCAGCACCTGAATCGCCAGCGGATTATTTATCCACGCCCCCTCTTTCAATGTCAACAGGCCCTTGCCTCCACACAATCCCTTCGGACCGCAGGTCATACAGGCCTGTTGCTTTTCGTCTGCCATTTTTATTCCTTTTTACTTATTTTCTCTATGAGTTCGTTCAGCATCATCTGGACCTTGTCACAGGTCATCGTTGCTCCGCTGATGCCGTCGACTTTGTTGGGTGCCGGATCTCCGGAGCTACTGATGATAACGCCGGGATTCCCATCTTTGTCTTCTATCGACTTACCTGCGAACTGGTCTCTAAACCCCTTTTCAGCAATCTTGCCTCCAAATCCGGCTGTTTCTTGCTGTTCGTAGAATGTCAGTCCCCGGATTGTCTTCATATCCGGTTCCAAAGCCAGAAAGCCTTTAATTGGACCCCATAATCCGGCCCCTGAGAACCGCAAAGCAATTACCTGAACCTGTCCTTGTGCCCCGTCCTGGAAACGAACGTAGGCTTCAATGCCGTTGCGCTGCTCTTCGCGTACGTTCTTTTCAAACACCTCACTTAACTGCTTGGCCGACGTATCAGGAGGCAAAGGAACCTCCAGCACTGCAAGTATATTTCGAATTTCTTCGGCTTTGGCATTGGCTTGCCTGTAAGGGGCGGTCACATCGGCTACAGCCGTCAGAAGCAGGGCACAAACAGTACCAAGGACCGCCGCATATATTAGAGAGTAAAGACTACCCTTCACTTCTAAGCCTCCTTAGTCGCACTGCGAAAACGATTACATCAAGAATTGGGGCTACGATATTGCCCAATAGGATAGCAAATGTCACGCCCTCGACATATCCTGTGAAATTGCGTATTAGAACAGTCACCGAGCCGATAAATATCCCATAGAGCCATTTTCCTGCATTGGTCGTAGGGCTTGAGACGGGATCGGTGGCCATAAAGAATGCCCCGAAAAGCAAACCTCCCGCACACAGATGCCACATCACTGCATCAAGCATCCCCAACTGGCCGTAATCTACTGCGCCTCCCGCAAATAGCGCGGCTGTCAGCACAACAAAGGCACCGAGCATACTGACAACTGTGCGCCAATTTGCTATGCGTGTAAACAGCAGGAATACGCCGCCGATTATTATAGCGATAGCCGATGTCTCTCCGGCACTGCCTGAGACACTTCCCAAAAACATATGCGCATGGGAAACAAATTCTCCCTGCTTGGCCAGCGCCAGCGGCGTAGCCGAGGTCATGGCATCTACATTAGAAACATCAACATAGGTAAACAATCGGCCGGCCAGCTCGTAACTCGGCTTGAGCCAGCTGGCTGACATGGTTCTCGGATAGGCAAGAGCCAAGAAGCAACGACCGACAAGGGCCGGATTGAATACGTTCCGCCCCGAACCGCCAAACAACTCCTTGCCGATGAACACTCCAAACATCACGCCAAGAGCAACCATCCAAAGTGGAGTACTGGGCGGCATAATCAATGGGAACAGGAAACCCGTAACGAAAAAACCTTCGTTGATGCTCTCCTTGCGGACTATCGCAAAAATCGCCTCCACTGACAGACCCGCAACATATGTGACAATAACCATCAGTAAAAAACGAAGACCGAAAAAGTAAACAGCCGCCAGTATCGACGGTACAAGTGATATGATAACTATGCTCATGACCCGCTTGACGTCGAGTGGATCACGGACATGAGGCGCCGTCAGAGTAGTCGCCGAAGGGGCAAATAAGAAATTCTCCAACGCCTCGAATATGGGCTTGAATAGCCCAAGCTTGCCGCCTTCATCAAAAGTTGGGCGAATAGTCTCGACTATCTTGAGCAATCTTTTCACTCGATTTTCTCCTCGGCTGCCTTTTTGGCCAATTCTGCCTGACGCAATTGTTCCTTCCGTATTTCTTCCTTTTCCTGCTCAATCAGCTTCTTGGAGTCGATGAGTTGCTGTCTAAGGTCAATCTTGCACGGGCAAACATAAGAACACAGCCCGCACTCCACGCAAAGATCCGTACGCGCCTGCTCTGCTTCTTCAATCAAATCTCGATACAGATACTTGTGGATAAGGTGAGGGGTGATACCGGCAGGGCAAATATCTTCACAAAAATTGCAAGAGATGCAGGGCCGACCTTCGCCGCGTATACCTGTATTGAATCGCTCGCGGAACTTTTTTCTAAGTGCGCTCAGGTAACAGGCGGCAAAGCAGCTTCGAGACCAGCCTGGCCGGGCGAATCCGAGGAATTCTCTGTCCTTCAGTTCGGGAAGAATTGTCACCCCTCTACATTCTGTATCAAGCCCCAATGTCTCTGTGCTTAAAAGCTCACCGGTAAGTATACCTCCGTTAATGATTCGTGCGGCCGGCTCGAACACATACTTATCCTTGATTGCCTTTATCGGGTATCCCGACATAACCTTGATATGAGCGGGGGAATTGACGCCCGTCCCGCCAACTGAAATTACCCTGACCAAACAAGGCTTTGACAATGTCAACGCCCGATCAATCGCCAGAACCCCCTCGGTTCGGACCGCCCAGACAGGCCCTTTGTTGCGTCTAAGGCCGAGCTTGCGCGCAAGAATTGCAAAGCTTTCATACGGATACGTAAGAGGTATCTCCAGCATTTTCACCCATGCATATCCCCGTATATGATTTCTTATTAGATTCGCAAACTCGGATTTAATGTCCGGCATTACCAGATAAATAGGCTGATATTCCAACAGAGACTGCAATTGTTCCAAACCCCTGTTGAAATTCAACAGGCGCTTGTGGAGTTGGGCCTCTCCCCTGGCCATATAAGGTTCCAAACTCACGGCTGATATGATGATTGCCTGCGGAGTTCCAAGAGGATCGGGCAGGGCCCCCGTGTGTGCATCATAAAAAAACTGCCAGGCCCCTAATGTCAGCAATCTATATCGCTTTATCCCTGCTGCACCCATCTCTTGCTCTATATGCGACAGTTCCTCTTTGTCTATATCGGCGTGTTCTTCAAGCTTGGTAACATCCTCAAGTACTATATGCTTCTCTATTTCCTTCAGACGTACGCGTCCTGTTCGAGGTGCCAGTAGAGGCACCGCATAGTTGTTCACATCCCTCGCCAGGACATCACCGCCCTGCACATGCTGACCGTCCTTGACGTAAAGTTCACCGAACTGGAAACGTCGACTGCGCAAGGGCAGGCAGAGCACACTCGGCTCAGGCATCGGCTTTATCGCGCTATCAGGTCTGCCCTGAAGCAATACGTTGTAACCGCCTTGGAATTGCATATGACTGCTTCCCTCATATACACTTTCGAATCCCATCCACAGGGACAGGGTGGCTGGCACATTGTTAGCAAACGGGACAAATAACTTATAACTCAGCAGGCAAAACCCGCCAGTCTCCAACATGCCAGAGCTTTGTTCTACTTACTGCTGAACCACTATTACCTGCGCTTCTTGGAACTCCACATCCGCAAGCGATTAATTTCGCGCCCAGATACATGTGCGACTGAGAACCGCCTGACAATGTTACACCAGATATTCCAACCCTTTTTCGCCGCATTCGCTCATAATGGTCTATTACAAGGCAATTCATTCTAAACCTCTCAGTTGCCGTCCGGCACAGCTTCTAACGTAACTATCAGCTACCTTTATATTATCGAAACAAACTATATTATTCAATGTAGTGACAAGCTCTGAGCAGCCTCCAATCGGTATGAAGAGTGCCATATTCTTAAATATGAGAATTCTTCTCAAAACACTAAGCTTTCTGCAGTGTGCAGCGAACAGCCCTATTACGATACGGATTTCATGAGTTGTTTAAGGTAGCAGTTCTTGAGGCCAAGGAAGGCAAGGCGTTGAAATGCGCATTGAGCTTGAACACACGTTTCATTGGCAGATTAAGGACTTGTGAACTTTCGAGTGATAAAGCGGAACAAATGTGTTCAAGAATATAGTCAATCCTCTCGATGTGCTTATAATATTCGGCAATCCGGTTCATCCATAAAGAACCTTTCTGTGGTATAGAAACCTTCAGCGATTTCGCAGAGTGCCTGGCTCCCCGCTTTTGTTTGCGACTTAACTGGCCAAAAGTTCTTTCACATAACAAGGCCATAACGATCGTGTTTTTCCGCTCGACCCCGGTGAGAAAGACTGCTATATATTACGCAGTAAAAAGCCGTTGAAATACAACACCAAACGCTGCTGGAGTTTATCACTTGCTGCCCAGTTTATATGAATTACTCGACCGTTTTCTCATTTGTGAGAATGTTAAAATTTTTCTGATTTTTCACAAGTTTTTTTCATAGAAAGTTCGTTTCAGAATGTCAAAAGGAGAGATTTACCTTGTCGGTGCGAACACAAGCAGCGTCAAATTGATTACGTCAAAAAGCATACCAGCTGATATGTCAGGCTGATGGTACTGTGTACGACCAATTGATACCATCTGAACTGCTCAGCCTCGCCAGACCGATCACTTTGGTTCGGAGACTCGGATTCCGGCAGTTTTGAATCTCTTAGATGTTACTACGTGACATCCACTTTTGATTTAGCAACCGTTCCGCTCACTTTCTTCTTTTCTGCCTGGAGCGATTCCGGCAAGCTGTGAAAACGATGCTCCGGATGGTTCCAGGCAGCGGTTGCCACGCTTGTTTCTGAAAGTAACTTGTTGATTTTTTTTGTGGCACTAATCCACTGAGCGTAAATACAGCAGTTCTCCGGCGTTCCACCACATTCGCAGTGTCTTAATAAACAATCCTCGAATATGGGTCCACCTTCAATAACTTCAAACAACTCAAGCAGGTTGATTTCTTCTGGTGGTTTGGCAAAAACGTATCCTCTTTTCCGACCTCTTACAGACCTAACAAAACGTGCCTTTACCAACCTTCGGAATATTTTGGCCAGATATCCGGCTGGAATCCCTTCTGCTTTCGCTATAGTACCGGTTGTGGCAGGCAATTGTGTAATATGCCTGACCATATACATCATAGCGTGCAATGCATAAGCAGTAGCCTGACTAACCTTCATTGGACAGCTCCAATAGAAAAATATCTCAAAAAACCCTTATAACATATTACCGCACAGAATTCCATTAGTTTTCATCTCCAATCATTGGAACACACTACGTTCACAGGAATAAGCTATGCACAGTACACCTCACGGGCTATTGGCTTTAATGTTCTCCTCAAACTCATGCCACTCGCCCTCTCTTACTATGCTTGCCGGTATTGATTTCCAGCTCATCAATCTTTCTGTACAAACTGGATAAACCCACGTTCAGAGCCTTTGCTGCTTCAAGTTTGTTCCAACTATACTTATTCAGCACTCGGAAGATGTGTTCTTTCTCGTAAGCTTTGACAGCCGCCTGCAGCTTCTCACTTTCTTCACTTAGAGCTATCGCTTTGGACCCTATCAATCCAATGTCAGAAGCCTTTATAACATCCTCCTCAGCAAATATCACTGCTCGCTCAATCACATTCTGCATCTCTCTTATGTTGCCTTTCCACTCATAACTCATAAGCACCTGCATAACGCCATCACTTACTCCTACGCATTGCTTACCCATCTCGACATTATATTTCTTTATAAAATGTTTAAGCAGCAATGGAATGTCCTCTTTCCTCTCGCGCAAAGGCGGAAGATGGATACCGACAACGTTCATCCTGTAATACAAATCCTCTCGGAACCGTTCCACTCTTATTTCTTGAGCTAAGTCTTTATTCGTGGCCGTGATCAGTCGCAAATCAATATCGATAGTTTCCGTAGAGCCTACTGGTATTATTTGCCTATGTTCCACTGCCCGCAGTAACTTCACTTGACAACTCATCGGCATGTGACCGATCTCATCTAAAAACAGTGTCCCGCCCTGAGCACACTCAAAAAATCCTTTTTTGTCTTTGATAGCAGAAGTAAAACTCCCTTTTTTGTGTCCGAACAATTCGCTTTCAAGAAGGCCTTCAGGTATTGCACTACAATTAACCGCCATAAAGCGCCTACCATTTTTCGACCCCAACGAGTGTATAGCACGAGCAACCAATTCTTTACCGGTGCCGCTTTCTCCTGTTATCAACACATTGCTTTTGGTTGGAGCTACTTTCCGAATCATTTCGAAAATCTGCTGCATTGCAGGGGAGTAGCCCACTATCCGGCCAATATCAAACTGGCCATCCAGTTCGCGTTTCAGCTCCTCGTTTTCTTCTTGCAACTCCAGATATTGCAAATGCTGCTGGATTTTTGTCAGTATGTCATCAAACATTACAGGCTTCATCACATAATCACATGCACCGAGCTTAATTGCCTCAACAGCCATCTCGACCGTGCCATACGCTGTTATCATAATCACACGCGTCTCGGGGCTTACTTTCATTATCTCACGCAGGACCTTTATCCCGTCTGCTCCCGGCATCTGTATGTCCAGTATCGCCACAGTATAGGGCTGCTTCATAATGGCGTTTATTGCATCGGTGCCGTTGGCCACGGCTGTAACCATCATTCCCTCTTCTTGAAGAACCTTCGCAAAGGTCTCTCTGAATGTTACTTCATCATCTGCTAACAATATTTCATTATTCATTGGTCATTATGTCCTTCATAGCGATCTTCTTTTTGCTTTGTTTCTTGTAAAGATTACAAATAAATATTACTTTTATTAACCAGCTTTGACCCTGTTAAGAAAACCATCTTCTGCATCATCACCGCCAATAAGTTGTTTCTTGGGCCTTATCGGGACTCGGACTATTACAGTGGTGCCTTTGCTCGGTTCGGAGTTCATTTCGATTGTGCCATCGATTTCAGCAATATTTGTCGCTTAACAGGATTTTGAAGTATATCTTTGCTCATTAAGATCTGGCTATAATACAATCATTTTATCCATAATCGCCAAAAACGCAAGATATATTCCCATATACGAGAATAATATGGCCATTTATAGCCTTGCCTTGCCCTATACCCTCCATGTATTAAGAATTTGCGTTTTATATAATCATGGATTCCCTACTAAGAGAATTTCGTACTTCTCTGGAAATAAACCAGGAGTGAACCCCTCCGGTTAGAAGATATGTTGAAACCTAATCAGGCATCTGGAAAATCTCGCCGCTGCGTTCTAATTCCGCCTGTTTATTCTCATCTAAGCCGATTTCAGCATCTGTCAAGTAACACCCGGGATCCGGAGCCCAGGGATCGCCAAAATGCAAATCTGCACGCACCCTCAGGCTTCCGCCGCAGCCGTTAAAAAACTTACATAATCGGCATCTTCCCTTGATGTATTGACGACGCTGTTTCAAACCTTTCATAACTGGGTCGCTCGTATCCATCCAAATCCGACTGAAAGCCTTTTCCCGAACATCGCCCAGGTCATAATGCCACCAGAACTGGTCTGGATGTACCTTACCATGAAAATCAATGCAACCGATTCCCACTCCGCTGCTGTACATTCCGCCCCCGTTCCATGTCAATAATTTCCAGACCTCATCGGCACGCCCGGCATCTTCCTCCAGCAATTTAAGGTATAAGTAGACACCGTCAACATGGTTGTCGACCGTCAGTATGTCCGTTTTCCTGCCAGCCTGTTTATACAACTTTGTCTTGGCCAATATTGTCTCAACAGCTTCTCTGCTTTGAGCGTGCGTAAGGTCCTCATCTGCTATACTCCCTCCTCTGCCGCTGGGGACAAAATGGTAAAAGCATGCCCGCTCAATATTCTTTGACTCGAAAAAGCCAAACAATCCCTCCAGATCCTGAACATTCTTCTTGGTCAAAGTTAATCTAAGTCCGATTCGCACGCCTGCATCCTGACAGTTTTTTATTCCATTAACAGTTCTGTCAAACGCACCGGACACCCCCCTGAACTTGTCATTGATCTCTCCAATCCCATCAAGGCTGATACCCACATATGAAACTCCTCGCCCTTTTATTTTCTTAGCGACATCAGTGGTTATAAGCGTTCCGTTGGTTGAAATGACGGTACGCACCCCTCGCTCGCGTGCATATTCTATTAGTTCGAATAAGTCCGGCCGCATCAAAGGCTCACCACCCGAAAACAAAACCGAGGGTACACCAAACTCCGCCAGGTCGTCCAGTACGACCTTTGCCTCATCCGTTGAGACCTCATCAACGGCCTTGCACGCGCCGCTGTCGTTATAGCAATGCACGCACTTGAGATTACACGCTCGAGTGATGTTCCATACAACGATAGGCCTCCTCTCCGACGCCAGTTTGGGGACAACCTCACCTTCCCGCTCACCCGAACCCTTTTTGCCATAGCGAAGCCAATCACCAGGCGTAACCTGGTCACAATACAATTTACTAATATTTATCATTTTTTACCTTCTGAATGAACTGCCTCAGGCGGAATATACGCACAAAAAGGTTCTTCTGCCATATAATTGCCTGTTGCCGCGTATGCCCTGCCGCGACATCCGCCGCATTCCTGTCTATACCCGCAGACACCACACTTGCCTTCAAGAGCGTTGCTGTCACGCATTCGCGCAAGGTCTTCGTTTTTGTACCATATAGCTGACAGTTTATCTTCGAGCACATTGCCGCATTTTACGGGCAGATAACCACAAGGAAACACATCTCCCTGGTGTCCTACGAACAGCACACCTAGCCCCGCCAGACAACCCTTGGAAGCACCTTTATGTCCGTGCCTGCCGGGAACATTACCACCGCTATGACCGGCCGCCATCCGGGATTTGTGCAAACCTTCCTGCCTGATCACCCGTTCATAATGAGGCCCGCAGGTCACCTTCATTTGCAATTCACCGCGACCGTCTAATCTGCAGATCTCAAGCAGTTTTTGCTCATACTGCTCAGGCGAAAGCATGTCCGTCTCAGCCAGAGACTGCCCGCAACCCACAGGAACTAACATAAATATATGCACTGCCACCGCATCAAGCGATTTGGCAAGTTCGTAAACGTCCTCTAATTGACTGGCATTATGTTTGGTCAGGGTAATATTTATCTGGAAGGGCACTTGTTTATCCCGAATATGATTTATACCTTCAAGCGCCTTTTCAAATGACCCTTCCAGCCGCCGCAGTTTGTTATGTACCTCTGCGGTTGCCCCATCCAGACTCACCGAAACTCTTGCAATTCCGCTATCAGCTATTTTTTCGGCCACTTGTGAATCTATCAATGTTCCATTCGTCGCAAGGGCCGGAATTATTCCCAATGACTTCGCATACCCGACTAACTCAAAAATGTCCTCTCGGCAGAGTGGTTCACCGCCTGAAAATACCAGTACCGGCATCATAGGTTGATGCCCGCCCAGGTCTGCCAACTGCTCAATTACTTCTTTTGCCTGACCTGTTGATAAATCTTTGTCAGCCGCCTCGTCGGATTCTAAACGCCGGCAATGAGCACAGGTCAAATTGCATTTTATCGTGCTCTCCCAGAATAAAAGCCTCAAAACTTGCTTTGTCACTACAGTACCTTTCACGTCTCCTCTTCCTTCTTATCACTTGGTTCGGCCGCTATATCTTCCGCCTGGCGTACAATGCTGTCAACCAGCCTTGCCGCCTCGGAAGCCCCGTTCTCCTTGGCCACAGTATTGACGTTTTTAATTACACAATGCAGAAGCTTATTGACAATCCGTTTCACCATCGCCTCCATTACCTCTTGGCATGATGCATCCTGCCTGCTCCCGACAAAAAACTTCTCCATCTCATTTTCACTTATTTCTGCAAATTTCTTCTTCATCTGCCCGATCAAAGGACCTAAATCTTTTGCCCCGAACCAATCCATAAAGTCGGTAACATTTTCATAGACAATCTCCATGCTCCGGACGATGTCCTCTTCACGGGCCTTCCGGTTCTGTTCAACCACCTCGGAAAGGTCATCAACACTGTAAAGGTACACATCTTCTATCTCATTCACGGATGGCTCGAAATTCCGAGGCACCGCAATATCGATGACCAGCAGTCTGCCTTTCCGTCGGCGGTCGATTATCTCCTTCAGTGCCTCTTTTTTGAAAAGATAATCCTGGACCGAAGCCGAAGCTATCGCAATATCGGCGTCTGTCAGCTGCTCCTCGAGTTCCTCCCACTTTTGGGCCTTGACTCCATACTGCTTGGCCAGATTCAGACCTTTGTCATAAGACCTGTTCACAATCGTTATATTCTTACTACCTATCTGCTGAAGATGCTGCACAAGCAGTTCGCCCATCTCGCCAGCCCCTATCACAATGACCTTTGCCGAAGAAATATCCGCAAAAAGCTGCATTGCAAGCTCAACTGCAACCCCCGCTACGCTGACTCGCCCGTGGGCAATAGAGGTAATTGTATGTACCTTCTTGCTCGTGGTAAAAGCGCAGTGAAAAAGACGATTCAGAACCTTCCCCGTGCTCTTGGCTATACAGGCAAGCCGGTAACTTTCCTTCACTTGACCGATTATCTGTGCCTCGCCAACAACTAAACTGTCCAGGCTTGAGGCGACCGTCAGCAAATGCCTGGCGGATTCTTCATCCTCGTGGATGTAAAGAAACTCCTGAAACTCCTCCCACCGAACTCCATGAAACTCGGACAAAAACCTGGCTAAGTCTTCACCGGAAACTCCTCCTGCAAGTTCACTCGCACAATACAATTCAACACGATTGCACGTCGATAGCAGCACAAACTCCGCTTCGCCAAATCTGTGTTTCAGCTCTCTCAATGCCCGAAGTACCTGCTCTGGATCAAACGCAAGCTTCTCACGAACATCTATAGGAGCACTTTTATGATTTAGCCCGACAACTAATATCTTCATCGCGGTCCTAATCCCATCATGATGGCTGCAATCCGCTGTTAACTCGAGAAATCATGGGTCGTTCCTAAGATTGTTGCCACCAAAATGGCAAATAACATAAACACAAACACCGCTATCGTCATGTATGCCCGCACTTTACCTTTCAGAAGAAGCAAACGGTTCAATAAAAGAATAATCCCCAAAAGGACCCACGCTGCAATAATACAGATGACCTTTAAGTCCGTCAGCCATCTGACAATTCCTGTCCCCACCACGGATACCAGCCCCATTCCGATTATCAATCCTGTGGTTATCAGCACGAAACTGGCTCGTATCCCGAAAAGTATCATTTGCTCAAGTTTCTCAATATTAGGGACCCTGCCGAGAACCAGCATGACTTTCTTTGACTTCAGCCTGTTACTGCCGAGCAGATAAAGAAACGAGATGGCCGTGGCAAACACCGTTGACGCTCCGCCGAGTATCATCGTGATACCGTGAGCAATCGCCCATGGAGTTGCGGCGACTGAATGGGGCTCCGAGGCAGGCTCGGCTACTAACCCTGCCATTAACACGAGCCCCAGTATTACCCATACCATCACTGAGCCAAACCATACCTGCTGAATGGCAATACTGAAAAATAGATATGTCAATCCGAATACAATAGACAGAACAATCATGGATTCGAACAATCCGGTCAGTGGTATTGCTTTTATCGCTACAGCACGGTATATGAGGATAACCGCCTCCAGCGTTACTGCTAATGAAACAAGGGGTATAAGAAAACGCTTATATTTCTCACCTCCCGAAAGCAGCTGAAGAACGCCGACTATCGCACCTGCAATATATAACACGACGACAAAGGCAAATATCATATTTTCAGGAAATGGCAGTTTAAACATTCTTATTCTTCTTCCTTTGTGTTGTTGGCCCCCGACTCTGTAATATATGTCGGAGGCACCTTCTTGAGTTCCTTCTCCGTCACCAGTATGCGATAGTTAGACACTCCACATGCCTGGCTCATCCGGGCGACGGTCTTCTCAACCTCTTCAAAATTCGCCCCATGGACCATCGTATAAACGTTATACGGCCAGTTTTCAACAGTGTTCCGCTCATAAGCATGGCGGACCTCTCTAAATCCCGCTAATATTTCGCCCACTTGCTCAACACCCTCAAGCTCGACTTGACAGACAGCCATCCCTCCCCCAGACAAACCCACTTTGAAATGATCTACTATTGCTCCTACTCGACGGATTAAATAGGTCATATACTATTGCCTTTTTTCCTATAAATAGGAAAAAATCGTATTTCACACTATTGTAATAAGTTTCATTTATAATTACAAGAAAACTTCTTGTACTCAACTGTTCATTTAAGAATAGATTGATAAGAAACCACGTCTTTCGCAGGAAAACGTGTTTTTCCCATTAGCCGGAAACAACCATATTATGTAATTAACGTACATTCAGAGGTCCTGGACAATCCGACGCTTGAACCGAGTGTGAACTCCACTCTGGCGACCATCATGGGTCGTGAAGCCGCCGGCAGAAACACCAAGCTCACCTGGGACCAGGTGATACGGGAGAACAAAGGATTCGAAATCGACATGGCCGGCCTGAAAGCATAAGTTAACTCAGCGACCGCGCTCGAGGGTAATGGGCAAGCCAAAAATCGAGAAGACGCTGCAGGTTCCTGAGGCGGGAGCACTTGCAGCATCCAACGGAGAGGGCGGGATTCGAACCCGCGGTAGGGACAAGCCCTACACAGCCTTTCCAAGGCTGCTCGATAAGCCACTCCGACACCTCTCCAAAGCAATTTAC
>JBARPZ010000574.1:0-13623 GCA_049643445.1 Sedimentisphaerales bacterium | reverse complement strand
ATAAACCACCTGTGGCGAGGTTTCGAAGCTCTGCTCCCGGAGTCGGCATTTTATAGACGATAACTCCCACGGTCTGCCGGCGCAATCGGTCAGATTGAGCGGATTTTAATGCAAACATAGCTGTGTACGACCCAAGTTTACTGTCACGGTAGTGATAATGTGCCAGCTTTTCGTAGTCATCCCTGCAGCCGGGGACAATTTGCATTGTTTTACATAGTGAGCATCTTCGCATCTTTAGATTGTCTTTTTCTTATAGATAACCTGCGTTTTTTCGGATAATTCCTTAACGACCAGAACATCCGGTGCCAAATCGAGCAGCATGTCATCATGGCTTGAAGCCAGGATGAATGTCGTTCCTGTTTGCTTTGCGAACTTGTGTATGTTATATGAAATTACCGCGGCGGTAATGCGGTCCAATTCGGAGCAGAATTCGTCCGCGAAGATGAATTTCTTTTCCGCAGCCATTGCCATTGCCAGACGGAACCTGTATTTTTGGCCTTCACTCAGATTGGCCGGCTGATTGAGAATACAGAAGACATCGTTTAGCCCGGCGGTGCTGAGCATTCTCAGGCTTGTCAGTAAATCAGCATCAATACAGTCGATTAAGTTTTTGTCTTTTGCCAGTTTTATTCGAGCCAGGTTTATCATTTCAGAGGCCGGGACGGCTTTTTCCAGCTCTTTCAACAGAACGCTTTTACCGGCTCCTGATGGTCCCGTGATATATACGATGTCACCATCATTGATTTCTAACCGGCAATTGTTAATGATACATCTTTGGGTGAGTCTGTCCGCGGTCAGGCCGAACATCCTGCATACCTGCACAACCTTATCGGTGAGCTTTCCCTGCCATCTAAAACTTTTTGAAACATTGTATCTCGACATAGCTCGTCGCTCGATTCTCAATTCTTAATTCTTATAATCGGTCGGTTTACACTCGGAGGACTCATTACTTAATGTCGCAAGAATCTGGTGGATTTTTTCGAGAGTTTTTCTAACGTGATAGAAACTCAAGTGACGTTTATCCGCGATTTTTTTCATCGATAAGCTAAGTAGAAAGTAATCCTTTGCGATGGTCATTTCACTGTGGGTAAATTTGTTCCGGTATCGCAGGCATTCTATGAACTGGCCTTCTATAAGGCGTTCCGTTAGTTTACTTATTCTTCGAGCGATAATTGCCCTGCTGACGCCGGCCAGTTTACTTATCTGCCGAAGACTATTGCCATTTTCCCAATACATTGTCATCAACACCTTGTCTTCTCCACTTAATATGCTTAACCTTTGTCGAATCAGATTTACTCTGTCTCGATATTCACTATCTTCCTTCAGTCCCGTCTCTGATAAGTTAGCTTTAGATATTTTCATCATTAATCCCGCTACTTTTCCTTCTTCCGGGATTGGTTTAACTTCCCACCCATTTTCTTCTTTTGCCTTTCTCAGCAGGGCAGTGTTCCGAGCATTGCCACACCTGTCATTTTTCTGTTATAAAACCTGGTACAGATCTGTTTGCTATAACCAGCGGCCTTTTTTGTGCTCTTCCGGCTATTTAAACTTTCTTTTAAACCAACGTTGAGTAAGTATATAACAAACATAGCCACCATGTTAACTGAACCGGCAACATAATCAAGCTCTTTTTTATATTTTTTACAAATTTTCCTAAAAGTTTGCTATATTTTAAACTTCCCTGAGGTATGTTCTGCTATAAACGTGACTTGTGATATTTTCCCCGGATGATTAATTTTTTCGGATAATAGCAGATTACGTGCGTAAACCACTATTTTCTTGAATCACAAGATATTTTGGAAATGGATTGTCTGTGAAAATGCAACTTTGGGCTGTCTACTTTGTGGTGGTTGTCTCATACGACGTGCAGATATACCCCAGCAGTGGGTCGAGCCCATCAGAGACTCGACCCCCAAACGAACACTTATCCAAGATGCTCAGAGAGTTAGAGTAGATGAGATCTACTTGAACTTGTCGATCATCTGCTGAGTCTTTTTTCGGTTCCAATTGCCAGGCTGGTCATAGTCCTGATCGGCCTCCAGCTCTTCGGCGGTTGGCGTCTTCGAAGGTACACCGTCAGGCGGTACTTCCGCTCCCGTAATCCATACCAGGGAATTGAGCACAAGCTTGCGAAAATCGTTGTTGGCCCAGGCCCAGTGCCAGTGACCTCCAGTGAAGCCGAATCCGCGTCCACCATCCTGCCGTTCGTACGCCCACGCCACATGTTCCGGCATGCCCATTCTCGCGCGGACTGTGGGATTTCCGCTGTGAGGACCATCACCTCTCTTGCGCGTGCTGTCCGGCGGAACAGCAGTAAGTATGGGCGTTACGTTCTTCATGTCCTTGACGAAGCGCATGTGGTAGTACCACTCGTCATCTATCGAGAAGGGCTTTACACCACAAGTGATTTGGTGTTTCGGCAGCTCTTTGAAGTCGGCCTTCCAGTGCGGGTTGACCGACCAGTTGGTCTCAAAATAGCCACCTATCCAGTCAAGCAGATAGTTGCCGGGTTTGCCCTTTGGTATCTCGACTCCATAATGATAACAGGCGATACCCACACCTTTTTTTGCGAGCTCGTCTGCCTGCTCAAGATGCCGCATTACTACGTGACCACCGCCACCATCGCAGAAAATCGCAACAGCATCAGCGTTGTCGAAGGCGGTTGGGTCCTTGGGCCATCCGTTAGTGTACACCGTGGCATGGACACCGCGCATATTTTCGTTGAGCATTTTTGCCAGCAGCAGCCAGCCAGCGTTATGTTCATGAGCCCCGTAGCCGTGACTGCGCGGACCGGCGACCAGAACGACCTTTTTCCTCTCAGCCATCTTTAACCTCTTGAGCTGAATGTCTTTGAACTGAGCCGCCATTGGCGGCCCGACGTGCAATTGAAGCGCCAGTACGCCCGAGGCGTCCTTGTCTTTCTTGTCGCTGTCGATCACCTCTGCCGTGACCTTGCCGTTAATCTTAAGAACAATGCTGTTACCACGGGCAATGATATGATATTCGTTCCAGCCGTCCTTGTTAATATTGGCCATCAGGGCGGCCGAGTCCCCAATCGACGTGCTGGTCTTTTTGCCGTCAGCGTCGATGACGGTTTTTTGTCCGCGCGTTGCGAGCATTCCGCGGCCTCGCTCGTCGTACAGTGCGCCGGCCCACTGGCCACCCTTATCGATATCCGCCTGATAACCTGCGACATGACCATCCTCGCCAACGCGACTGCGGACCTGGACGCCGGAGTTTGCCGATGGAGTCCCGCTGATTCGGTACTTGAGCTTCAACTCAAAGTCGTCCAACTGGCCTAATTGCCATACGATGAACTGATTCGACTTGACCGGATTCTGCTGTGTAGACCGACCGGTAATCGCCCCGTCCTCGACCGACCAGTAGCTCATATTCGGCGCCTTCCAGCCATCGAGTGTCTTGCCGTTAAAGATAGGCTTAAAGCCATCCTCCTCGGCGGCAATGGCAGCGCTTGTACTAAAGGCCACCAAAGAGAACAACACAACACTAACGAGCAGTAAACAGATTGTACGCATCATAAATCCTCCTAATAATTGAAATAGCCTTAATTTGCCTTATTTTGGCAAAATGCGAATCCATATATAAACGTCATTATTTCATTCACCCTGCTTATGCCGCAGCATCCCACTGTTCTCTAATCAACTTGAGTGCCTCGGTGTATACCTCTTCGGCGCTGGGGAAGAAATCGCGCCAGACACGTGTGGCGGCGGCCAGGTCCGGCAGGGCACGTCCGAATGCCTCGACGACCATCCAATCGTCATAGCCGCCCGAGCGCAGGGCTTTGAAGGTACCGGGCCAGTCGATGTGACCCTTGCCCGGTGTGCCGCGGTCGTTCTCGCTGATATGAACATGCTTGATAACATCCATGTCCTTAGCGATGCAGCCGACAGGGTCCTTTTCTTCGATATTGGCATGGAAAGTGTCGTACAGAACGCCAACGCTGGGGTGGTTTACCCGTTTGACGTAGTCCGCTGCGTCAGCCATTATGTTGAGGAAATAACACTCGAAGCGGTTAAGGAACTCCACAGCCAAAGTAACGTTGGCCTTAGCGGCAATATCTGCGGCTTGACGGTGGACTTCGGCGGCACGCTCCTTTTCGTCTTCTGTAGGGGGCTGGCCGGTGAAAACACCCAGCGGCTGATAGAACGGTCCACACAGTACGGTACTTCCCACCGCCGCTGAGCAATCAATCGCCCACTTGAGGTAGTCCACCGCCCCCTGGCGGTTATTGGCATCAGCACTGATTGGATTGTGCTCTTCATCCGGAATGACCGTCACGGATGTGCAGCCGAGGCCGTTGTCCTTGATTGCCTTACCGACCTTTTCGAAGTGAGCAGTATCGCCTTCAAACAGGGGTATCTCGACACCATCGTAGCCAACATTTTTAAGCGTTTCCAGCAGGGGCAAATGCTCGTCAGTAACGTGTGTGGTCCACAATAACATGTTAAATCCAACTTTCATTTGCGTTTCTCCTTATCAATTTTAGGTTTTTTTACTTATTGTCCGGCTTTTTCTTTTGTATCTTTTGAACCGGCGTCATATCGGCCGCCCATGCACAGCCCCGCCGGAACAGCTCAGCGGCACCCGGATTGCTGATGGCCTTGACGTCGTGGCCCAGCGCGCTGTGAAATACCCGGCCCTTGCCATAATTGAAGGTGAAGGCCATGGGGTAAATTTTTTTGTCTACCTTCGAGCGAGCAGTAGCCAGCATATCGACAGGGCGGTCGCCGGTCAGGCATGTATACAACTCATCTTCGATCTCGAAGGATTTCAGGCCCTGCGTGATAGGGTGAGGCACGTCGGTTATATTTACGCGGAAAGG
The DNA here is from genome assembly GCA_049643445.1 of Sedimentisphaerales bacterium. Classification (GTDB taxonomy): domain Bacteria; phylum Planctomycetota; class Phycisphaerae; order Sedimentisphaerales; family Anaerobacaceae; genus CS2-K091. The sequence goes on along the minus strand of JBARPZ010000574.1, from coordinate 8,780 downwards.
CCCTCCGGGATCGTGCGCCCTTGCTTTTGGGTCCCAGACCCGGCCGGCGAGATTGCGAAACTCGGGCCAGTCCTGGAAGGCACCGCAGCCAAAATGCACTACGAACAAACCTTTGCCATCCTTGACACACTTTTGTAGATTGGCTCGCGCCTTCGGCCCGGGGGCGGGCTCTTGCCAGTTCATGAAATGCAAAACGACCACATCATATCGGTGCAGCGCCGATGAATCAAGAAAGTGCGGGTCTTCGGCCACTCGCACCTTCAATCGCGTATCCTTGCGGAGCATCTCAGCTAATACAGGTGCGGTCTGGCGCCAGTTATGAGCAGGGTGGTCGATACCCGTTATTATCAGCACATTGGCAGTCTGCTTGCCTTCATCGGCTGCCGTCGGGGCTGGACCGATAGCCAAGGCCATATCCTGCCAATTGCACAACAATAATACAAAACAACTGATTACCAGTATGGCTGCTGTGCCAGCAAGGAATTGACGAGCCTTATAGCCAGCTTTGGCAGGTTTGATACCGCTATTAGAGGAAGTGGATAATGTCATTATACTACTCCTTACGTGTGGAATCTTATGGCTTCAGGACCGCTTAGGATTTTGCGGACCTGCGTATTCCAACCAAACCGGCAGGGCTACACACCTGCCTGCAAAACCAGCTAACATTTGCTACAGCTTAACACGTCTTGCAGCCGCTTGTCAATTCCTACTGCAAGAACTTTATTAAATGCCTTTTCACGCAAACATGGTCGATTTCTGCTCATCAAGCTCAATTACATCCCGCTATCATTATGATGGGTGTAGTTTCAGTAGATTATGCCACTGAAGATAAGATTTGACATATAACAACAAGGTGTGATATGCTACAAAATTTCAAATAATGGTTTAGACGTCAGGCATTGGCCCAAACAGCACAATATTGCAAGAAAATAGCTCTATGATTATATCTATTTCGCCGGTTTTAGGAGACCATATGTGGTTTCTGAAAATGGAGTCCTAAACACAACAAAAGTGCGTGTGGGAACACCAAAACAGTCATTTAAAGTGAGGAAAAACTTATGAAGCTTGATCCAACAAAAATGAAGGATTGGCAGGTCGCTGAAGCCGCCGAAGAAACTATGAAACCTGTTCGCCAATTAGCCGATGAAATGGGATTGCAGGAAGATGAACTGATTCCCATGGGCCTAAAGTTGGCCAAAGTCGATTATATGAAAGCCCTTGGGCGCCTGAAAGATGCTCCAGAGGCAAAGTACATCGATGTAACAGCTATTACACCGACGCCACTGGGCGAAGGAAAAACGACGAGCGCCATCGGACTGATTGAGGGTCTGGGCAAACTCCATAAGAGTGTTGTCGGTGCAATTCGTCAGCCAAGCGGCGGCCCCACATTCAATATTAAAGGTTCGGCCGCCGGTGGAGGCCTGGCGCAGTGTATTCCGCTAACGCCTTTTTCCATCAGACTCACAGGCGATATTGACAGCATTACAAACGCCCATAATTTAGCGATGGTAGCCCTGACATCACGGATGCAGCACGAAAACAACTATGATGACGCCCGGCTGGCAAAAAGCGGCCTAAAGCGAATAGATATTGACCCCGAAAGAGTGCAAATGAAATGGGTCATGGACTTCTGTGCCCAGGCGCTGCGTAATATCACCATCGGCAAAGGCGGGAAGATGGACGGCTACGAAATGGAGTCCGGATTCGCCATTACCGTCTCCAGTGAGATTATGGCAATACTCGCAGTTGCCAGAGATTTGAAGGACATGCGAGAGCGTATGGCCAAAATCGTGGTAGCTTACGACAAGAAAGGCAACGAAGTGACTACCGCCGACCTTGAGGTTGACGGTGCCATGACCGCATGGATGGTCGATGCTATTAACCCGAGTTTGCTGCAAACCATCGAAGGCCAGCCTGTATTTGTACATGCAGGGCCATTTGCAAATATTGCTGTGGGCCAAAGTTCCATCATCGCCGACATGCTTGGGACAAAACTGGGCGAATACCACGTTACCGAAAGCGGGTTCGGAGCCGACATTGGTTTCGAGAAATTCTGGAATATAAAGTGTCGTATGTCCGGCCTGACTCCAAATGCCATCGTTATCGTTGCGACTATTCGCGCCCTGAAAATGCACGGTGGAGGACCTGCCGTAAAACCGGGTATACCGCTGGCCGAAGAATACCAGAAGGAAAATCTTGAATTGCTCGAGAAGGGCTGCGAAAACCTTGTTGCACACATTGAGACCGTAAAGAAGAGTGGAGTCCGGCCGGTAGTTTGTGTCAACAGCTTCTATGCCGATACCAAAGCTGAAATAGAAATGGTACGGAAAATAGCAGAACAAAACGGTGCCTTAGCTGCGGTTTCCGAACACTGGCTAAAGGGCGGCGATGGCTCAATCGAGTTTGCAGAAGCAGTAATCGAAGCCTGCAAGGAAAAGCCCGATTTTAAGCTTCTTTATGAACTGGATACACCTCTTAGGCAACGCATTGAATTAATTGCCAAAGAAGTCTACGGAGCCAGCGGCGTAACCTATTCTGATGAGGCACTGGCAAAAGCCAAGGCCATGGAAGCCGACCCTGTCTCGAAGACTTTAGGAACCTGTATGGTCAAGACGCATCTTAGCTTGTCGCACGACCCGGACCTAAAGGGCCGACCCACCGGTTGGGAGCTTCCAATTAACGATATTCTCGTATATAAAGGTGCAGGCTTTATTGTGCCTGTCGCGGGTACCATAAAATTGATGCCCGGCACGGCGTCGAATCCGGCTTTCCGCCGCATCGATGTGGATGTAAAAACCGGAAAAGTACAAGGACTGTTCTAATAGGTCTGAATATGCTATAAAGGGAGTATATGCCAATGACAGCACAAATTATAGATGGTAAGCAGGTGGCCGCGGACATGCGGGCGGAACTACAAAAGGAAGTGGCCAAACTAAAAGAACAGGGGATTGTACCCGGACTGGGAGTTATCCTGGTCGGCGAGGACCCCGCTTCGAAGTCCTATGTTACGGCAAAAGAGCGTACGTGTGAAGAGATTGGGATTTATTCCGATGATAACCGACTGCCTGAAGAGGCCACGCAGGAAGAATTGATGGCAGTGGTGGAAAAAATGAATAAAGACCCCAAAATCAACGGCATTTTAGTCCAACTGCCTTTACCGAAACATCTCAATGAAGCCGAAGTCCTTCTTGCCATTGACCCTGATAAGGATGTCGACGGATTTCATCCAATGAATGTAGGCAAGATGATGGTAGGCGAAAAGGCATTTCTACCGTGCACGCCGCACGGCGTTATTCAACTGCTGATGCACAGTGGTGTCCCTATTGAGGGAGCTAACGTTGTAATTGTAGGACGAAGCAATATAGTGGGCAAGCCCCTGGCTAATATGCTCATTCAAAAAAATAAAACCGGCAATGCCACCGTTACGGTCTGCCATACGCGGACTAAAGACCTTGCCGACAAAACAAAGCAAGCGGATATCATCATTGCGGCTGCCGGTAGGCCTAATACGGTCACGGCGGATATGGTAAAAGAAGGCGTGGTAGTGATTGACGTGGGCGTTAACCGTGTCGAAGATGCAACAAAAAAGAGTGGTTATCGCCTTGTAGGCGATGTGGATTTCGAAGCTGTAAAGGAAAAGGCATCCTTTATTACTCCCGTACCCGGCGGCGTAGGCCCGATGACAATAACAATGCTGCTTTATAATACGGTAGAGTCGGCCAAAAGGGCCGCAGGTCTTGAAACCACGAATTGACACAGGCCGGGAGGAAACGATAGAGTATATCAGGTTATCAGGAAAGGAAATAAAGTGGCTGTGACAAAATATCCAGTAATCTGGTTGCAGGGAGCGGGTTGTACGGGCTGTTCCGTATCTGTTTTGAATGCGGTAAGCCCCCGGATTCAAAATCTTCTGTTGGATGAGCTGGTGCCGGGCCATCAACTGAATTTGATGTTCCATGCAACCATAATGGCCGGCCAGGGCGAGCCGGTCATAGAGGTTTTGAAGGACACGGAAAAGAACCGGAAAGGCGGCTATATATTAGTTGTAGAAGGGGCCATTCCGACCGCTGAAGGAGGTGCCTACGGCAGTATCGGTGAGCAGGCCGGCAAGCATCTGACGGTTCAGCAGAGTGTTGAGGATCTTGGGAAAAATGCGATGCTGACAATTGCCCTTGGAACCTGCGCTGCTTTCGGGGGAATTCCCGCGGCCAAGCCAAATCCTACCGCCTGCAAGGGCGTAAAGACGGTATTTGACGAAAAGGGTATCGAGACTCCCGTTGTCAATATACCGGGCTGCCCGACGCATCCGGATTGGTTTATAGGTACAGTATCCGTGATATTATTCTCAGGGGCGGAGGCCCTCGATTTGGACCAGTTAGGTCGGCCGAAACTGTTCTTTGGACAGTTAATTCATGAGAACTGCCCCAGGCGGGCGGACTTTGATAAGGGTAAATTCGCCCAAAAGCTGGGCGAGCCGGGCTGCCTGTACAAGGTAGGCTGTAAGGGCCATTACACCTATGCTGATTGCCCTGTGAGACAGTGGAACAATGGAGTGAGCTGGTGCGTAAAAGCAGGTTCGCCCTGTCTTGGGTGTGTTGAGCCGGATTTCCCGGATGGCACGTCTCCAATGTACGAGAAAATTACTCTCGAGGATATGATATGGTCACAAAAATAAAGATTGACCCAATAACAAGAATAGAAGGCCACCTCGCTATTGAAGCGATAGTCGATGACGGCGTAGTGAAAGAGGCCAACAGTGCCGGGACGCTTTTTCGCGGTTTCGAGATAATCCTGCAGGGTAGAGACCCGCGCGATGCAAACCGTTTGACCCAACGCATCTGCGGCGTCTGCCCGACCGCTCACGCGACGGCATCGGCGCTGTGTCTTGACGATGCGTTTGGCTTGACTGATAAAATCCCGGATAACGGCAAGCTGATTCGCGCTCTCATTTTAGGTTCAAATTTTTTACAGTCGCACATTCTGCACTTCTATCACCTTGCTGCACTGGACTACGTCGATGCGGCCGGAGCGATTGGGGATGTGGCACCGTTTGTGCCCCGATACGAGGGCGATTATCGCGTAACCGGTAATGCAAACTCTGAACTGGTGAACCATTATGTAAGAGCGCTGGATATCAGACGCAAATGTCAGGAGATGCTGTCGATTTTCGGCGGGAAGATGCCGCATAATGTCGGCACTGTCCCCGGTGGAGTTACCGAACAGCTCACCGAGGACAAAATAACTAATTTCCTGTGGCGATTGAACGAAATACGCGACTTTATTGATAATATGTACGTTCCCGATGTGATAGCTGTAGCAAAAGCCTATAGCGACTATTTCGAGATTGGCAAAGGCTGTAAAAGACTTCTTGCTTATGGCGGCTTTGATTTGCCGGCCGGTCAGCTATTCAAAAGCGGCGTTGTTTCCCCGGATCTGAAGCTTGAGGCGTTCGTCAAGGAGAATATCGCGGAGGATGTAAAGCATTCCTGGTATGCGGATTCCAGTTCAGGGAAAAATCCTGCTCAAGGCGAAACAAAGCCGGAGCCTAAAAAGAAAGAAGCGTATTCATTCATCAAGTCTCCGCGATACAGCGGCAAGGTCTGCGAGCTTGGGCCGTTGGCGCGAATGGTGAGCAATTATGTCCAGGGCGATGAAACAACGAAAGGGCTGGTTGACTCGGTTCTTGGTGAATTCAGCGCCGGTGTTGACGCCTTGTATTCCGTCCTTGGCCGACACGCGGCAAGAGCTCTGGAAGCCAAACTGGTTGCCGACGCTATGGTCGACTGGCTGACAGCACTAAAACCTGGCGAGCCGACCATTGTCGAGAGCCAGATTCCGGAGCAGGGCGAAGGCACCGGCTTAACCGAAGCACCACGAGGTGCGGTCGGACACTGGATGACCGTTAAGGACAAGAAAATTGACCGGTACCAGGTTATTTCGCCTACAGCCTGGAATGGTTCACCAAAAGATGACAAAGACCAACCCGGAGCGATAGAACAGGCGATAATAGGAACAAAAGTAAAGGACAAAGATAATCCCTTTGAACTTGTCCGAATTGTGCGAGCATTTGACCCGTGTCTGGCCTGCGCGGTCCATTTACTTGACGCCAGGGGAAGCAAATTAGGGGTCTTTAGAGCTGTTTGATATGGTATTTGAGGAAATCGAAGATGCTATTGACACAAAATAAACCAACAGAGGAAGTGCTGGAGTCGCTCGGCGAAGAAAAGAATATCTTCCTGCTGGCGTGCAACGGTTGTGCGGAAGTCTGCGAGACCGGCGGGGAAAAGGGGCTTTCGGAAATGAAAGCTGAGCTGGAAAAAGCAGGCAAGACAATAACCGGTCAGCTCAATGTGGATTTTCTCTGCAATAAGCTGCTGGTGGCCACGAGACTCAACAGAGAGATGGACAAGATAGAGGATGCAGATTCTATCCTTGTATTGACCTGTGGAATCGGGGTGCAGGCGGTTTCAAAGATTGTCAATAAAGTTGTGCATCCTGCAGCAAATACGGTATCTCTGGGTGGATTACAGGGGCTTTGGCCTTCGGATGAGCGCTGTCAGGCATGTGGGGACTGCGCCCTGGATTACACCGGAGGTATCTGTCCAATCACTTCTTGTGCCAAGAGTCTGCTTAACGGGGCCTGCGGTGGCACTCATGATGGAAAGTGCGAAGTTGACTCGGAGAAAGATTGCGGATGGCAGTTGATTTATGAACGGTTGGAGAAGACAGGACGACTGGACAATCTAAAGAAATTCCACAAGGCCAGAGACCACAGCAAGATGTTTCCTTCCAAGGAGCTGCGTGAAACATCGTTTTATGACATAGAAAAATAAAGGCAATCCCAAATGTCCCAAGAAGCCGGGCGGGATTTGCGAGAATAAGGAGATATTTGAAACATGAAACTTACTGAGCGCTTCAAAGACGGCAAATGTGTAATTACCTGCGAGGTTGGGCCGCCTAAGGGCATTGAAGTCCAAAAATTGATAGATGAATTGGAGCCCCTGCGAAGCAGGATTGATGCTTTCAATGTCACTGATTTGCAAAGCTCAGTATTGAGGGCAGGCTCAATGGCGACCTGCCGTCTTTTAAAGGAGAAAGACCTCGAGCCTATTATGCAGCTTACCTGCCGGGACCGAAACCGGCTTGGCTTGCAGTCGGATATTTTGAGCGCCGCAGTATTGGGCATTGAGAATCTATTGTGTCTTACCGGCGACCATCCACAATTGGGTGACCATCCTGAGGCGATGCCAGTATTCGATTTGGATTCGGTACAGCTTCTATCGGCAGCCAGGGGATTGATGAACGGCAAAGATATGGCGGGCAATGAATTAGAGGGTGCGCCGCCTCAATTTGCTCTGGGTGCAACTGTAAATCCTGGCGCAGACCCGCTTCAACCGCAGATTATAAAGATGGAGAAGAAGATTGAAGCCGGGGCCCGGTTCTTCCAGACCCAGGCCGTTTACGAAGTGGACAAGTTTGCTGACTTCTGTGAAAAGGTAAAGCATCTGAACGTACCTGTTATGGCGGGAATTGTGTTTTTGAAATCACCCGGTATGGCAAAGTTTATGAATGCAAACGTCGCAGGAGTTAATGTTCCCGACGCGATTATTGATGAGCTGGCCGGTGCGGGCAAAGAAGGAAGAGTTGAAAAAAGTATAGAAATATCGGCGCGCCTGATTAAAGAGCTGAAAGGTTCGTGTCAGGGAATTCATATTATGGCTTTGGGGTGGGAGCGGCATGTAGCTGCCGTTTTGGAAATGGCCGGGTTGTAACGGCCAAAATTAAACAACAGCAAGTCACCAGCTAATTCGGCTGCTTCGTTTTGTTAACGGCAGCGGCGCATACCTTGAATTCCGGTATCTTGGCCGTCGGGTCTAATGCGTCATTTGTCAGCATATTGGCAGGGCCTTCCCGGAAATGGAACGGCATAAACAGCCAGCCTTTTTCAATGTTGCCGGTCACCTTTGCCAATGTGGTTACTTTTCCGCGCCGAGTGATTACTTCGACTTTCTCTCCACTGCTGATTTCAAGCCCGGCTGCATCATCGGGATGTATCTCTACGTACCCCGTTGGTGAAACCTGATTGATGACCGCCGACTTTCTTGTCATCGTACCGGTATGGAATTGATATAGCTGTCTGCCGGTCGACAGCACAAACGGATATTTTTCGTCGGGAAGTTCGTCTGCCGCTTTAAATTCGACGGCGTGGAATTTGCCCTTACCTCTCTTGAATGTTCCCTCGTGCAGGAACCTTGTGCCGGGATGGTCCTTGTCCGGGCAGGGCCACTGCAGCCCAACCGAATCTATCCTCTCGAACGACATACCGCCATAGATGGGGGTGACCGTTGCGATTTCATCCATTATTTCGTCGGCGCCCCCGTACGCCATCGGATACCCCATCTTCGTCGCAACCTCGCAGAGGATTTCCCAGTCACCTCGGGCCTGTCCCGGAGGCACAACGGCCTTTCGAACGCGTTGGACCCGACGTTCGGTATTCGTGAATGTGCCGTCCTTTTCCGCAAAGCAGACCGAGGGCAATACAACGTCGGCGTACTCAGCCGTCTCTGAAAGGAAAATATCCTGCGAGACGAGAAAATCCACCTGCTCCAGAGACTTCCTTGTTCTGTTCAGGTTCGGGTCCGAAAGGGCGGGGTTCTCTCCCATTATGTACAATGCCTTGATTTTATCTTCTTCTATGGCGTGCATCATCTCGACAACGGTAAGTCCCTTTTGGCCGGAAAGCTTTTGCCCCCACGCCGACTCGAATTTTGCCTGTAACT
>JBARPZ010000573.1:0-6969 GCA_049643445.1 Sedimentisphaerales bacterium | reverse complement strand
GTATTGGGTTTGAATTGGCTTAGTATTGGCTTTGAATTGGCTTTGTTTTCCTAATTGACCAAGTGTCCTTTTGTTCGTAATCCCTTCTTAGTACTTTAGTTACGTTCAACTTGACTTTTCGGAAATTGGCTTTGTTTTGCATAAAAAGTTTATAATTTCGTACGTAATCTTTCGTACTTCGTAAATCGTTTATTAACCGCGGATTACACCCCATTAGAAACAAAAGGCATGTTTCTAACGGGGTAAACAGATTAAGCGAATTTTTGGCCACAGAGGACATAGAGGTTTTTGGCCGGGTAAAAACGGTTCTTGTTAGTCGTAAAGATGCATAAAATGTACAAAAGCTTACATAAAATGGTGCTTTATAAGCACGTAAGTAGCTCCGCCTTACAGGCGTCGGAAATTCCTTATAGGCAGGTAAATATGGCAAAATGGGCAAGATTCGCTTCAAGGTTATTGGTAACTGGTAATTAAACATATACTAAGCACCATTTACTATCAAAAACGATTATTTTTAACTTAGGCTTGCTTGCCTGAAAACGTGCCCTGCTGGGCTTTTCGTGGGCCGCTGGCCCTCCATCTTCTGCCATTTCTATGGCGATTGTAATTATACCAAACTTGGCCGGAATGTTCAATGATAATTAAATATTTTAAGAAATATTTTGAGAATGAGTAAATGAGTGTATGCGTAAATGCAGGATTATTGTCGGAACTTCTTATGTTGACGGGAATTGTGGTTTTGGATCTTGAAAAATAGTTGGCTGTTGCTAGTTTTAGTTTTTCCCTTCAAACAGTGGTGCAAATATAATCTTGCCGCCCCTGGCTTCGACAAATTCTCTCCCAATAATTACTTTATCTTCCCAGGCCCTGCCCTTAATGAGCACATCGGGTTTGATTGCCGCAATTGTATCCAGCGAGCTTTGGTCATCAAAAATCACAATGTAGTCAATGCCTTCGAGCGATGCCAAAACATCTGCCCGGTCATGCTGAGTGTTAATCGGATGACTTTTCCCTTTAAGCTGTCTTACGGAGTTGTCGCTGTTAAGCCCAAGCACCAAAATATCACCCTGCTTTTTACAGAACCGCAAGTATTCAATATGGCCTCTGTGCAAAACATCGAAACAGCCATTCGTAAAAACGATGGTTTTGCCGCGATTTCGAATACAATCCAGTTGCAGTATCAACGATTCGATAGTTTGAATTTTACCTGCCTTACCCAATTGCCTGCTGACGATTTCGCCAGCTATTTCACTGATTGTTACCGTTGTGCAGCCAAATTTGCCAACCTCGATTCCACCTGCAATGTTGGAAATCTCCGTAGCGGTTTTATAGTCACATCCAGCAGCAAGAGAAATCGCCATTGACGCCAGAATCATATCACCGGCACCGGTAACATCATAGACCATGCGTGCAATAGTCGGTATCAGCTTATCTGTTGCCCCAGCCTTAAGATAGATACCCTCTTTGTCGAGTGTAATCAATACCGCTTCCAGCTTCAGTTTTTTCACCAAAATATCAGCAGCTCTGGCAGCGTCGGCTTCTATATCAATATCAAATCCAACGACGGCTGCGGCCTCCGTGCGGTTTGGCGTTATAATCGTTGCACCAGTATACTTTGAGTAATCACTTATCGCCGCAGGATCGACGAGTATTTTTTTGCCCTCCTTTTTTGCAAGGTCAATTAATTCAGCACAAACATCATCACTCAACAGACCTTTGTTATAATCCTGCAAACACACGACATCAGCACTGGACAACCTGTCTTTGTACGCTTTCAGGATAGTTTTTATTTGTTCTTTGTTTAGCGAATCGGTACACTCCTGGTCTATTCTCATTAATTGCTGCCGATGCCTGTGCTGAGCCAAGCCAATAAGCCTTTCTTTATTTATTGTAGGCCTGCCGTGTATTTTTAACAGTGCTGTTATATCGGCCCCGGCAGATTTGAGTTTTTCGCAAAGCGCCTGGCCATTGGCATCATCACCAACTATCCCGATGCATATCGGCACAGCTTCCATGGCTGCGATATCCGCCGCCACTGAAGCTGCACCTCCACAGTTATATTCCCGGCCGACAACTTTCAATACCGGCACAGGCGCCTCAGGGCTTATTCTAAAGGCATCGCCGTAAACATAGCTGTCCAGCATAAAATCGCCAACCAGTAAAATATTTGACGACCCAAGGTTAGTAACTGTTTTAAGCAGTTTTTCATACATTTCTACCGCCCATAAAAATCACAGAAAAAATGTTCTCCATGAATTCTTATTTATAGTTGCCCAGCTACACTGCTGAGCCATATTTCTAACGTAAATATGAAATCGGTCTTAAATATTCAGGCTTCCTGTTTCCTTAGTCAAGATTCCACTCATTTTACAGAAACCTTAAAGGTGTCTTGTTTGGCCACGAAACACATCGGAAAGATAAGCTATTTTTATTCGCAATGCCGTCTTTCAAAAGCTAATTTGGAAAACGCAATTTAAACGGTAGCGGTGATTAAATGCCAGTTAAATATTTGTTTTGTTTTAAGTAATTTTGGACATAATCTTTGATTGCGACTTCAAGCGAAGTGGTTTCCTTATCATAGCCGGCTTTACGAAGTTTACTTATGTCGGCTTGAGTGAAATATTGATACTGACTACGAATCGAATCGGGCATTTCGATGTATTCAATGTTTGCCGGCCTGCCCATTGCGGAAAAAACAGCATTTGCAAGCTCATTCCAAGTGCGAGCTTTACCAGTCCCGATGTTGAAGATCCCACTTAGATGTTGGTTGTCCAAGAAAAAAAGGGTCATTTCCACGACATCTTTGATATAAATGAAATCACGTTTTTGCTCACCATCAACATATTCGGGCCTATGTGATTTGAATAAGCGAACCTTGCCAGTAGTATTTATTTGCTCAAATGATTTCAAAACAAAACTGGTCATTTTACCCTTGTGGTATTCATTCGGTCCAAAAACATTGAAATATTTAAGACCAATATTTTTTTTCAACAAACCAATGCGGAGTCCCCACAAGTCAAAAAGTTGTTTGGAATAAGCGTACATATTTAAGGATATAAGTTGACCAATTTTACTCTCGTTGTCGTGAAAACCTTTTTGCCCATCTCCATATGTGGCTGCACTTGAAGCATAGATGAAACGGATGTTTGATTCCATTGCCCATTGTGCCAGTAGTTTGCTATATTCGTAGTTGTTTTTTATAAGATATAAATTGTTTGTTTCAGTTGTATCCGTGCAAGCGCCAAGGTGAAAGACTACACTGATTTGGTCATGCAATCTATTTTCAGTAACCATTTTGGCGAAATCATCTTTCTCGATGTAGTCGACAAAAGACAGATTTCTTAAGTTCTTCCATTTTTCAACGGTTGTCTTATTGCTATCCAGATGGTCAACAACAAGGATATCAGTGATGCCCCGGTTGTTTAATGCAGCTATTATTGCCGAACCAATGAAGCCTGCGCCACCAGTAACTATTATCATTTACAAATCCCTTTCATATTGTGTCCTTTCCTTCATGAGAATTATATTTTTGAGTATCTTGACTTTTTGCAAAATAACGATTTTATGCAATGATGGCAACTGTGAAGTAAGATTAAAGTAAAATAATAGTAAAAGGAAATAGGATTACAATTAGCACTGGGATAGAACAGAATTAACTGTAAGGTATGATTCTGGAGTATGGTTTCACCTACCGGTAACATTCATTAATTACTCAACTGTAACACTTCAGTGAAAGCATGTAGCCACTTTGAATTTCATGTTTGTCCACATATTTTTGGGAATTGTGAGTAATTCTCTGAATTTTTATATATGAACATCCGAACTCACTTCCTTTAACGTTGTTACTCATAAGTTACTTACTTTTTCACACTGTTTCCCGTCAGCAGAGGTGGTACAGGATGAGCCTATGAAAAATTTATGTAAGGATTTATGCATAAGATGGTATGACATCATATACAATCTAATACTATTGTATACAAAACAAACTCGATTTTGGGTAATTCTACCTACGTTTTTAACACGCCTGAGAGGACTCTAACCTCTAACCTTCGGTTCCGTAGACCGACGCTCTATCCTACGGAGCTACGGGCGCGGAGGCTAACAGTCTACCGGCGATAAAATGTCAACGTTGTTGTATCGTTCGCGACCTGCGGATAGCTAAGCATTAGAAGCTTTGCAAGCAGGTCTCACTTCGGCAAGCTCAGTGTAAACTCACTTAGCATATCAGGGCAACCACATGGGGTTGCCCCTACGTGGGGAAGACAACCACCAAATAAATTTGGGTTGGGAACGAATAAAAAAGAAACCCCTTGCGGTGCAAGGGGCTAACAATCCCGCCCAGAGGACGGGATTAAATGTAAAGGCATAACTGCCCAGAGGCCGAAACAGTCGGCGTTTTTTCCTTTTCTTTTCTCAATGTGAATGCGAGAGCTACGAGGTTTAGAAGAGGCATGGGGGCAAGGGATAAGTGAAAAGGGATAAGGGAGAATTAGAAGTGAAAAGTGAGAAGGGAGAAGGGAAAAAGACATCTGGATCCCTGCCTACTGCATGCAGGGACTATCGGGGATTCGGGTAAATGGGCGTTTAAGATAATGGCAATAATCGGTGAGAACAGAATGAAGAATTTTGAGGTTTTTATGAAATGTCAACGCAATAGTAATGAGCGTTACTGGAGGGACCGCACATATCCATAAGCTTGGTAGCCAAGCGTAAAGGGTTAGAGGGTGGCCGCCATAGCCACTACAAACGAATAATAAAAGCCAGGCAGAGAAATAAGTGTTCAGGGCAATAGCAGTAATTTTGAGAAGATAAGTAAGAGAGTTCATTATAAATCTCCAAAAGGCCGCAAATCCCTTCAAACAGTTTAATATCTCATATCTCATATTTAGTCGCCAGTGGCCGGTATTTAGGCGGCGTTTTTAAGCGAAATCCTCCCCAGAGAGATAATAAAAAAGATCTCACGGGGTAAACCGGCGTTTTTAAGCGAAAATCCCATTTGTACATCACGCATTTAGTCCCAGAGAGTAGCATAAACAAATCAAAAATCAAGATGAAAAATGTAAAAATATAAGGTCAGTTGCCGGTTTCCAGTTGTCGGTTGTCAGAAGTGCCTTATAGGGAGGTAGGAGTAAGGAATAAGGAGTAAGAATTGGGGGGTTGAGATTGCGTAGAAAAAACCCCCCAGCACAGGGGTGGGGGGCTAACAAAGAGGATTCGGTGCTTTGGCGGGAATGACAACGGGGGATTAATTACATGCGATGGCCAGATTTCTCGACTTCGCTGCGCTCCGCTCGAAATGACACGAGTTGATGATTGATGATTGTTGGAGATTGAAAAATCTTGATTTTTCAAGGTAATTCAGGTAAGTTTATTGATGTTGGAAGGGCTGAATTATGTTTTTTAATCGTTTAAATGGGAAATGTTAGATCATGGAGAAAACCACAATGATTAGTTTACATCACAAAGGCCGGATTACCGGCCGGACAGTAAATAAGATTAGACGGCAAAGAACTGTTTTACTCTTTTTAACGGCGCTTATCGGTATTTGTAATAGCCGTGTTATGGCAAAACCGCTGAAAGTTTACATCCTTGCCGGTCAGTCGAATATGGTGGGTGCTGCCAAGATTGCCACGTTCGACTATATCGGAGACGATCCGAAGACTGTGGAGATGCTCAATGAGATGCGCGACAGTGACGGTAAGCCGCGAACGGTCAAGGACACCTGGATCTCATACTACCAGTCACATGAATCGGGCGATCCAAGCGGTGAGGGCTTCGGGCAACTCACGGCCGGTTACGGGGGAAGGAAAAACCCAACGAAGTTAGGCGATAACATCGGGCCGGAATTCACTTTCGGCATTTACATGCAGAAGGCACTCAAGGAGCCCATCTTGATCATCAAGACCGCCTGGGGCGGTAAGTCTCTGTATATGGATTTGCGTCCGCCATCGGCCGGGACTTTCGAACTCAACGAAACGGAAATTGATAAGATCAAGCAGGGCGGGGGCGACCTGGAAGCCGAGAGAGCTAAAAGAAAGGAAAAGAGCGGCGCCTACTACCGACTGATGATGGACCATGTGAAGCACGTGTTGAAAGATATTAAGCGAGTATGCCCTATCTACGATGAGCGGCAGGGCTATGAGATTTCCGGGTTTGTCTGGTTCCAGGGATGGAACGACATGGTTAACCGCGGAGTTTATCCCCGCCGCGGTGAGAAAGGCGGCTATGACAAATACAGCGAATTGCTGGCTATGTTTATTCGCGATGTCCGCAAAGATCTCAAGACGCCCGAAATGCCGTTCATCATTGGTGTGATGGGAGTAGATGGCCCTATCGAGAACTTGAGTAAACGATATCAAGGAATTCATGGAAACTTTCGCGAGGCAATGGCGGCTCCGGCGGCGCTTGACGAGTTCGAAGGCAATGTACTGGCCGTGCGTACTGCGCCGTTCTGGGACATGCCGCTCGATCAGATTATAAAGAAAAGGGACCTGTACAATCAACGCGTAAGACAGTTGAAGAATCAAGTTAAAAAGGGAGAGTTGACCAGCGAGCAGATGGCCGCTGAACTGAAGAAAATCGAAGTCGATGCAATATCTTCCCAAGAGGCGGCGATATTGAAACGAGGCGCGTCAAATGCAGCCTACCATTACCTGGGTTGCGCCAAGACCATGGCGCTGATCGGAAAGGCTTTTGCCGAGGCGACACTTGAACTACAGGCAAAGTAGAATATTGCTGAATTGGGCAGATTACAAATATATACGTATCGCGATATCTACGTTAAGCTGGTTGAAAAGTCAAAAAGAATGAAGTGAGGGAAGAGTGCGGAGCGGATTTCAGAAGGTAGAAGGGAAAATTGAGAAGTGAGTCTTGATCCCTGCCTACTGAATGCAGGGATTCGGGCAGAGGGGGCAAGCCCCACCATTGTTTATTATATTTCAGGTGATATTGTAATACGCAGCGTTCTTT
>JBARPZ010000572.1:0-3027 GCA_049643445.1 Sedimentisphaerales bacterium | reverse complement strand
GTACGCATCCACTTATGCACGCATCCACGCTTCACGAACTACGAATCACGAATTATAGCCAATTCTCTTCCTAAAGCCAGCAAAAACCAACTTAATAATACCGGCAGCTTGATTTATCTCAAAGTTTACTGTAAAAAAGGTTTTCGCAATACGATATACTACGTACAAAATACGAAACGGGAATTTATGGCCAAAAATGAGCGTTCCATATATCAGAAAGAAGTAATCTCAAGGTATTACGATAACCTCGATACGATAATGCTCCAGAAACTCGGCGAGCTGGTCACCGATCTCTATTTGGCCGACACTCCCGCCAAACAGGACAGACTCTGGCAAAGGGCACATAAAGCTATGGTAAAGCTCAAAGTCCCTCCCGCAATCATCAACCACATTATGCAAAAAAAAGATGTTGAAATCCTCGCCAAAAACCTGCAGGACTGGCACACCAAACAGAAGAAAAAATAAAAAAACTTCCCGCCTACCAGACCTAAAAATCCCCTGTATTTCAATAAAATTCAACGATTTGCTTATACGTCCCATATTCTTTTGCTTTCGATACCGAAATCTGGTATATTAATATCTGATAAGCATAATTTTTTTGGGAGATAAAAATGAGTGTGAGAACAAATCGCATAATCACGCCGCTTATAGTGGTATTTGTCTTAGTAACAACAGCCCCGACCTTCGCAGGAAAAATCATCTACGTCGACGATGATGGCCCGGCCGATTTCAATAACATCCAGGCCGCCATTGACGACTCCAGCGACGGCGATACCATTATTGTTGCCGACGGCACTTATACCGGCGTTGGCAACCGCGAAATTAGTTTTCGTGGCAAAGCGATTACAGTGCGCAGTGAGAACGGCCCAGAGAACTGTATTATCGACTGTCAGGGTAAAGGAATAGGTTTCTTATTCCGCGATGGCGAAGATGCAAATTCTATTCTCGACGGCCTTACCATCACGAACGGCTACTCGTCCGGGTGCGGCGCGCTATACATCAGCAGCTATAGCAGTCCCATGATAATCAACTGCAAGTTCGAAAACAATCATGGAGGTCACGGCGGCGCGATCGACTGCCACTCCAACTACAGTCCAAAGCTTACCAACTGCATATTCACCGGTAACTCCTCACACTATGGTGGCGGGATATTCATCTCCGAAGGTTCTCCCATCCTGACTAATTGCACGTTCAGCGGCAATTCAGCGGTTGACTACGGTGGGGCCGTGCATTGTGAGGAAACAAGTTCGCCAACTATCAGAAACTGTTTGATCATCGGCAATAAAACAGAGTGGTTTGGCGGTGGAATCTCCATCACAGATGGAAGTCGTGCAATAATTGAGAACTGTACGATCAGCGATAACAGTGCAAATAACAAGGGTGGGGGGATATACTGTCCTGATAGGATGACCGTCAGCAATAGCATTCTATGGGGCAGTTCCCCAGACCAAATATATTATGATCCGTATGGTATCTCTGTAAATCACAGTAATGTCCAGGGGGGCTGGCCAGGGGGCAATATAGATGTCGATCCGTTGTTTGTTGACCCGGGTTATTGGGATGTCAATGGGTTGTGGGTAGATGGCGACTATCATCTTCTATGGGATTCGCCCTGTATTAACGTCGGTGACCCGGCCTACATTCCTTACCTCGGAGAAACAGACATCGACGGTGAGCCTCGGGTGATGGGTGGCCGAATCGATATGGGGACAGACGAGTTCACGTCGACGCCAACACCGTTTATTGGAATTTCGCCCACAGAGTTGATGTTTTATGCAACCCAAGGCGGCTCCAACCCGAAATCACAGATTATATCTATTCGCAATATAGGGTCCGGCACGTTGAATTGGGAGATTGCCGAGGATTGTCCCTGGCTCCGGGTTTATCCGCCAAATGGAGAATCTATAGGCCAGGTCAACGAAGTTACTCTGAGCGTAGATATCTACGGACTGGATCCGGGTGTATATAATTGTCAATTGATGATAACCGCAAATGAGGCTGCTAACAGTCCGCAGATGGCTGCAATAACTCTTTATTTAGGAGCCGTCTTACGTGTACCATCGGAATACACAACCATCCAGGCCGCCGTTGATGCTGCGAAAGATGTTGATACCGTCCTCGTAGCCGATGGTACCTACACCGGCGCCGGCAACCGCGATATAAATTTCCACGGTAAGGCGATTACCGTCCGAGGCGAGAATGGCCCCGGAAAATGTATAATTGACTGCAACGGCACAAATGACGAACCACATCGAGGATTCTGTTTGCATTCTGGCGAAGACTGCAACTCGGTTGTGGCCGGTTTTACAATCACCAATGGTTACGCCACCGTCGGTGGCGGAATCTTCTGTAGCATGGGCAGCCCGGTGGTGGCCAACTGCACATTCAGTAACAACTGGGCTTACGACGGGGGCGGGATATACATCGCAGTTGCTTCTCCCATCCTGACTAATTGCACTTTCAGCGGTAATTCAGCGGGTGTCGACGGTGGGGCGGTGTATTGTGAGGAGATGAGTTCCCCGACTATTAAAAACTGTTTGATCATCGGCAATAGAACAGAGGACGATGGCGGTGGAATCTCCATCATGGATGGAAGTCTCGCAATAATTGAGAACTGTACGATCAGCGATAACAGTGCAAATGACAAGGGCGGCGGGATATACTGTCCTTCTGGCATCCTGATTGTCAGCAATAGCATTCTATGGGGCAGTTCCCCAGACCAAATAGCTCCGTATTATAAGCCCGTAATAAATCACAGCGATATAGAGGGCGGCTGGCCAGGCCAGGGTAACATTGACGCCGATCCGTGCTTCGTTGAGCCGGGTTACTGGGACGCCGACAGTGTTTGGATTGAGGGTGACTATCATCTGCTCACCCGTTCGCCCTGTATCGATGCCGGCGACCCGAATTACGTAGCCGAGCCTTATGAAACAGACCTTGACGGCAAGCCCCGCGTGCTGGACGGAGATAACGACGGTGTCCTCGTGGTTGATATGGGCGCCTATGAGTACAGGTTCACAATATCGG
>JBARPZ010000571.1:0-1780 GCA_049643445.1 Sedimentisphaerales bacterium | reverse complement strand
CAACCTATACGACGCGAGCCGAAGGTTATATAGATAACACAAGAGGTAAGAGAATCTACGAGTACAATGATCCTATTCACAGCGGCGAGGTGGCCCAATATGCTAATCTGATCAAGAGCATTCGCCAGGGCAGACCCATCAATGAATGCAAGAGACTCGCTGAAAGCACGATGACCGTTATCATGGGCAGAATGAGCGCTTACACAGGCCGGGCCATGAAATGGGACTGGGCAATTAAGTCCGAGCTTGATCTGTCGCCCGGAAAATATAAACTGGGTGAGCTGCCGGTTCGGCCGGTCGCAATACCCGGAAAGACTCGACTTATATAGAAACGAAGTAAATCCGGATTAACGTTACGGCTTCCAAAGACAGTAATTTATTGCTAATTGTTATTATACATCGAGGGACCAGCCGTTGTGGTAGGGCTCTTTTATGTATTTGTTTGCATCGCTGTCGTTGGTAATCCGCATATTCTCTCCATCCCAGTTTATTCGTTTACCTGTTCGTATAGCGATATTACCCAATAGAACAATCTCAGTTAATGGGCCGGCCCAATTGAACCGGCAGGTCGCAGATTGTCCACCCCGCATAGCCTCGAACCATTCCGACCAGGTTCCGCCACGGCGCTTAAGCGTTTTTGGTGGCTGGGTGTAAGCCTTCATCTTGCTCTCCGGGATAATACGCATGTTCAGCATCTTGCCTTTGTCGCCGATATATAGGACAGCCTCTTGCGGTAAGTCTCGACCGGGTTCCAGCTCAGAGGGACGCGGGGGCTTGAGCCCACCGTCGTACCAGACCGCCTTGAGCGGCGGCATGCCCTGCCGGGCTGGGAATTCCCAGGTGACAATGGAGGCCAATGGCGCAGACTCCGGCATCACCTTAGTTGAAGTGGCACTGATGCTGGACGGGTGACCAAGTTTTAATGCCCGCTTGGGAATATTGAAATGGTGGCATCCCATATCACCCAGTGCGCCGGTTCCAAAGTCCCACCAGCCGCGAAAATTCCAGGGATGGTACACTGCTAATGGCCAGCCTTTGTCCCTTTTTATATTGATCTGGTCTAACGTAAGATGTTCGAGTGGCCACTTGTCCTTGAATGGGCGCATCTGGGCTGGGCCGAGCCAGAGGTCCCAGTCGAAGGTCTTAGGTATGGGGTCTGCGCCTTTTGGACGAGTCATTCCTTGAGGCCATAGGGGGCGATTGGACCAGATGTGGACCTCGCGTACATCGCCGATGGCCCCGTCCCAAATCATCTCACAGGTTTTGCAGCCGGCCTCGGTGGAATTCGCCGCAGCGGTTACCTGCGTGGCTACATCGGCCTTTCGCGCTTCGGCTACAACTTTTCTGCTCTCGTAAATCGTCCGCGTAAGGGGCTTCACACAGCAAACGTGCTTACCTTTCCTGAGTGCTGCTATCGTGATTAACGCGTGTGTGTGGTCTGGTGTGCCGATATATACTGCGTCAATATCTCTCTCAGCCTCCAGCATTTTGCGATAGTCCCGATAGCGCCTGGCTTGAGGCCACTTGCGATACGATTTGTCAGCGTATTCATCATCCACATCGCACAATGCTACGATTTGAGCATTTTGCTTGTCACAACTCTGTAATTGACCGTGACCAACTCCTCCGACGCCGATGCCCGCCAGTATAATGTTCTCACTGGGCGGTGTGCGTCCGGGTCCTCCAAGCACGTGTCGGGGAACAATGGAAAAAGTCATTGCAGCGGCAGTACCTGTCATAAATTGACGACGGCTGAATCTTTTTTTGCTTATCATGAGTC
>JBARPZ010000570.1:0-3296 GCA_049643445.1 Sedimentisphaerales bacterium | reverse complement strand
GGTCATTACAGAGTCGCCAAGTTTTCGGGGGTGAAGGTGGAAGCGTTTTCAATCGGTTTTCCACCTGCGCTGTTTGGGATTCAAAGGACAGAGGATGGGTATCGTATCCGGCTTTTCCCGCGGTTTTCTGAAAAAGAAGGCGAGGTTGAAGATGACCGTGTTAGTTTTACAATCGGCAAAAAGGGCAAGGCCAGCGATACGGAGTATCGTATCGGGATAATTCCAGCGGGCGGCTTTGTTAAGATGTTAGGCCAGGATGATATTGGCCCTAACAAGTCCAGTGACGACCCTAGTTCTTATGCGAACAAGCCTGTTAGTACTCGCATGGCCATTTTAGCTACTGGGGTCACCTTTAACGTCATAAGTGCTATTTTAATTTTTATGATAGTTTTTATGATAGGCATAAAACTTCCGCCTGCTGTGGTTGGTGGTGTGAGACCGAATTCACCGGCGGCCCTCGAGGGCCTTAAGGCTGGCGATGAGATCCTTGAGATTGCGGGCAAAAGCGAGAATCTTGACTTTAGCAATATCCAGATTGCCGCCGCTTTATCGGATGTCAACGAGCCGGTGAGGATGAAAGTAAAGCACGAGGACGGTTCTATAGATGAGCTTTCGATTGTTGCTAAACTGCTTAAAGGTAATCCGATGAGACTTTTTGGCGTTATACCAGCCCGGAGCCTTACTATCGCGAAGATTACTGATGTTGACAAGCTGTATGAAACAACCGGTCTTCTTCCCGGAGACCGCATTAAGTCTGTTAACGGCAAGGAAGTGCGGAACTATTGGGAGTTGAAACCTTTGGTTTTGGATTCCCTGGTACCGGAACTGGAAGTTGTGGCTGAGCGAAAAGGTGCAGACGACGGCACCGAATTAATTGAGACGCGAATCGGGATGGAAATGCAGTTTGCCGGAGGTTATGGAGTTGAGTCCGAATCCGAACTTTACCACGTATGCTCACTTGTGCCTCGATTGCGTGTGACAGCTTATTCGGGGATGCCTGAGGCCGCGAGGGGAGGCTCTATACCGGTTAAGGTTGGCAGGAAGATCCGGTCGTTAGGCAATGGGATTTGGTGTAAGGTTTTGTCACTAGTTGGTAAAGCGCCCCAAAGGCCGGAGCCGCCTCTACAGGCCGGGGATGTCATTCTTGCCGTGGGGGATGTTAACAATCCCACCTATGTAGAGATGCGTGAGGTTGTGGAAAAGAGTGAGGATGAAGAGCTTGAGATAGAGGTCTTACGTACAGGCAAAAACGGTGTTGAAGAAGAGCTTGTAGTTATTGTTGTTCCCAGGCGTTTACGTGGATCAAAGTGGGTTCAGATTGGCGCGGCCCTGGCACTTGATGCTGAACGTCTGGTTGTTGCCAAGACGATTTCAGTCGAAGGGGGTCCTGTGGGTTTAAAGATTCCCAGCGGTGCCGAGATAACGGCCGTTGACGGGACGCCGGTTTCTAACTTCTATGATATTATCAGGGAAATCAGGCGATACGCCGGTGAGCGAATCACGATTGATTATCGTGTCGATGAGCAAGTTGCGGGCAGTGTTGCTTTGAATGTAGATCCTGATTTAGGGATTATCAGTGTCAAGACGGCTTTTGCCGAGTATGTTCCATTTGAAGAATTGAAGAGGCTTTATCGTGCTGGCAATCCCATTGAAGCAATCGGGATGGGATATAAAAAGACACTTATGTTTATTACGCAGACTTACCTGACGTTAAGGCGTCTTGTGAGCAGGGATGTCAGTCCTAAGAGTCTCCTGGGTCCAGTAGGTATCCTTGCGGCCAGTTACACGATAGTTTCTGAGCGGCCTTTCGTTTACTACGCTTACTTTCTTGGTCTGATAAGCGCGTGTATAGCAGTGGTTAACTTTTTGCCTCTGCCGCCTCTTGACGGAGGATTGGTTGTACTGCTGCTGGTCGAGAAGATCAAAGGCTCGGCGTTGAGCGAGAAGACGCAGGGTATTTTTGCTTATGCCGGCTGGGTTCTTATAGGAACGTTTTTTCTTTACGTAACTTTTAATGATGTTGTCAGGACTTTTTTTGGTTAGCTGATTTTCGACAGCCGATAGAAATACGGACAGACTTTTTTGTTGACTGAAGAAGGGATTCGAAAGCGTTAGACATGTTGTTGGAAGAATTATCTTCACAACAGTATCACCAAGCCATATTCGGTGCTCTGAAGGAATCTGATGGGCAGGTTTATCAGTTACTAACAAGAGAGTACGAGCGGAGGCAGAATAGTTTGCAGCTTGGGGCAGCGGAGAACCAGTGTTCGCGGGCGGTTCTGGCGGCTCTTGGTTCGGTTCTTCAGAACAAGACGGCCGAGGGCTTTGTGGGGGCAAGATTACACGGGGGGTGTGAGGTTGTTGACGATGTTGAGGGCCTGGCCGTGGGCAGGGCGAAAGAAGCCTTCGGTGCACAATATGCGAATGTGCAGCCGCATTCCGGTACACAAGCCAACCAGATTGTGCTTACCGCATTGCTGGAAAGAGGGGACAAGGTCTTGGGTATGGCTGTGGAGCAGGGGGGGCATTATTCACACGGGTCGAGGGTTTCCTTTACCGGTAAATTCTTTGAAGTAGAAAATTATTATGTTGATAAAGAGACCTTTCTTCTGGATTACGATGTTATCAGGGACAAGGCTGTCAAATTCAAGCCAAAGCTGATTATATGTGGAGCCAGTGCTTATACGAGGACGATAGATTTTGAGAAGCTTAGGGATATCGCGGAGAGCACAGGGGCGTATCTTTTAGCGGACATCTCACACATATCCGGACTGGTGATGGCCGGCGCTCATCCTTCTCCTGTAAATTATGCGCATTTTACAACGACAAGTACATACAAGCCGGGAGGTCCCAGAGGGGGCCTGATAGTGATGGGCAAAGACTACGACCGCAAGATTAAGTTGGGGACAAAGGACATACCTTTAGCCGAACATATTGACGAGGTAACATTTCCGGGGGTGCAGGGGACACCTTACTTTAATAATATAGCTGCTAAAGCCGTTTTTTTCAAAGAGACACTTTCCGATGAGTACAAAGACAGGCAGTTCAAGATAGTGGAAAATGCAAAGAGCCTTGCGGGCAGCCTCGTGGATTTTGGACACGATGTAGTAACCGGCGGAACAGACAACCATATGGTCCTTGTAAACGTGGCGAATTTACGGCAGGGCCTGACGGGGGTGACAGCACAAAGGTGTCTCGAAGAATGCGGCATTGTTGTCGATATGATTCATCTGCCATACGAGAAAGGAGCTTCGGTTGCCGGCGGCATCAGGTTGGGGACGCCTATTGTTACAAGA
>JBARPZ010000569.1:0-2943 GCA_049643445.1 Sedimentisphaerales bacterium | reverse complement strand
TGAACATCGAAGCCGCGGTCGGCGTGGCGAACCTTTGTGTGCTGGGTAATCTCTCCTTCATCAGTGGGCGAAAACTTCGCTGGGACCCGGTCAAGCAGGAGATAGTTGGTGACCAACAGGCGCGACGAATGATGGGCCGACCGCAACGCCACCCGTATCACCTGTAGAAACGAAAGCGGATGTGCTGTTGGCAATAAGGCGGATGAAGCTGTAGTACGGCTCACTCAGTGTTGAGGCGGTATTTGTACATTGTGTATACGGCTGAACGATCGGCTCTATTATTTGCGTATCAGCAGTTAGTAATAAGATCCTCTCCAATACACTACATACCACTTCTCATTCGTTATATCGATGTAGATGAAAGAGTTTACCCTACCTGAGTTGAAATCGAAACCCATCTTTCCCTTTGGAATGGGCTTCTTAAACCAGGCAAGAGCTTTCGGGTAGTTGAGTCTCACATCGCCTGAGGGGTCATACTTGTTAAAAATAACCTCTCCTTTAAATGAGTTGAAAAATGCGTCCACGACATTTGGCTCGGCAGAGAATCTTATGAGAAAGCCAACAGATCCCTCTGACACGAGTGTTTTAGCTGCTTTAATGTCCCTGAAGTCATCGGGGAATTTGAGATCTAATTTTCCTTCCAATTTCACGATCAACTCTTCAGGAGCGCACAAATAATACTTACCCTTGACTGGTCCGAGGTGGTATAGCCATATCATGAGATTCAACAAGCCCCAACATGCCAGCGGTGTGACGATAATCGCTAACGTTATTATGATTGTTAGCTTAGCCCACTTTCGCATACTCATTCTCCTTGGTGTTAGTGCTACTTACATTGTGAGAATCCAGTATATCCACTCTTCTGTTGTTAAACAAGTATGTTATTAACGTAGTCCTTCGCTCCTGTAACATGATGGAAGGACAAGTATATCATTGTGTGTTTATGCGGTAATCGTACATTGTGTATCCGACCTGGCGGCAGGCCTTTATGGTTTCGGGGTAAGGTTTGTCGCAGATATCGATGAAGCCAATCTGGTAATCCTCGCCGTCCCCTCGTCCGGTTGTTGCCTGGTCCTTGTACTGGAACCAGTGTGTGCCGACGATATAGGGATTTCGCAATGCTCCCTGGACGTAGCTTTTGTACTTGTCGGCGCGGTCCTGCTGGTTGGCGGTTTTTCTTAGTCCCGTGTGGAACATGCCGCGGTCAAGAGCGCCGAAGTGGAATTCGCCTATGATTACGGGCATGTCGATGTCATCCGGCAGGCGGTGATTTTCTACGCTGTAACTGTAACGGTTGTAGCTGACGATGTCGCAGAATTTTGTCGCTGCGCGGGCGGCACGGTCATTGACCCATGCAAAGCGACAGCCCATATAGAGCTGGTTCGGAGCGATTTTTTTGACCTCCTCGCGGATGATCTTGAAATAGGTCTCGGCGATTTTGGTGTAGAAAGCGGTCAGGTCATCGTGGGCCTTCTTTTTGTCCGGGGCTTGGGTGGATTGCAGCAAAGCATTCCAGGTTTTGTGGTTCGTTCCCCAGGCGTTGTTCAACCTGTCTATCGACTTGTATTTTGTCTTGAGGTCCTCGACGAACACTTTCTTGGCGGGTTGGTCGAGCGGTGAGATAAGAGCGGCTACGGCAAGGGATGTCTCGTCGCCCCAGGAAAGCTCGTTGTGGACGAAGTAGCCGATGCACCAGGGGTCACCGGCGGAGGTATCTTTTTCCCTTTCCAATCGCCGGCGCAGCACCTGGCGGAAACTCGGATCAAAGACGTCATAGAACTTTCCCCAATAGCCCTGCGAGCCTTCCAGGTTTCTGGCACTGTAGCTGATTGTTGCCACATAAGGTGTTTTGCGCATGAGGTAGATTTTAGAGTCCGACCAGTTGGCGATAGTGTTGAGGCCCCAGCTTTTCAGTCTTCGGTGGGTGATATCGGCGAATTTCTGCTGCCAATCCGGGCCGTATTTGCGCAGGAAGTTTGCTTGGCTGAAGTCGTAGGTTCTGTATGGTGAATGGTCTTTGTAGTAACCGTGTGGCGCCCAGCCTCCTCTTCCGTAGAATGTTGAAAACAGTGAGTCGGCTTTGGGAAGGTTTCGATAGTAGTGTTCGCGGTCTGAGATAGGTGTTGCATTTGTGCTACGGACGCAGTCAATTCCATGCGACCAGAAGAGTCGGCCCTGTGGATCAACAAGCCACCACTTGTTTTTGTACTTTTGCACGCCGAAGAAGCCCGTAGCTTTGAGTTTCGGTCCTGCGTTCCAGCCGCCGTATTTATTACGGTCAGTCGGGGCGGGATTGGCGGCGAGGTCCTTTTCCTCAGCTTTGCCATAGGCGAATAACTGCTCTGTAGAATGTGTTTTGCCGGGCCAATCCTTGTGGATGAACTGGCCGAACTCGTCAATGAATGGGAAGAAAGTTTTTGTTTCCATTATTTTGACGCGGCCGCCGGCGCGGATGTTGTCAATCTCTAAGATATGCTCGTTGTTGGGCCTGGTAACGAACAGGAGCAACTGGTTAACATTCGAGGCATCGAGCTTGCCTTTTTGAGCAGGTGCTCGGCGCATACCAATTATTTCAACCGGTTCGGAGAGCTGATATTTAGTAGGATAGAGGCGTACTGTCAATGTTTCTGCAGAATTCGGAGTAAGAGTGATACTATCGGTTACGCAGTTGTTGCTGCCGTCGGCACCGGGATTATCCACCCGGCAGTAAACCGTGACCGGTTTGGTGTCGATGTTTTTGATGTCGAGGGTAATATATTCGTATTTCGATAAGTCCCACTTGCCTGCCGGCGTTTTGAGTGTGATGCCGGGCCAATTCTGTTTGGTGCCGGTTTCCATGCGCAATGCCGCTTCTTCGGAGAGGCTTACTTTGGCATCACTGGTTATAACTGTGCTGATATCAAAGCCCTTGTCAAAACTAAAGAGAGCCAGTGATTTAGCTTG
>JBARPZ010000568.1:0-2250 GCA_049643445.1 Sedimentisphaerales bacterium | reverse complement strand
AGAACGTCCGTGCTTACTTGTCTACCGATGAAGGCATAAACAACGCAATTGCCTGGTGCAAAGAAACGGGCGTCACACATGTTTTTATAGAAACTTACAGGGGCCGATATACCGCTGAAAGAAAAGTTCTCCAGCACGCCAAATCCAGATTCGAGGCAAAGGGCTTTGATGTCTCCGGCTGTGTTACGACGACTAAAATCGGAAAGATATCAACCAATTGGAAGGAGATTTCCTGTTACACGGACAAGGGGACACAAGATGAGCTTGCGAAAATATTCGATTATACGGCATCAATCTTTGATGAGATTATGGTTGATGATTTTCTTTTCACCGATTGTGAATGCGACGAGTGCCAAACGGCCCGCGGCGACAGGACATGGGCTGATTACCGCTGTGAACTGATGACTAAAGTGAACCAGGACAGGATTCTAAAAGCGGCACGGGCGGTCAATCCGAATGTAAAAATCATAATCAAATATCCTCAGTGGTATGACAATTTTCACAATCGCGGTTACGAAGTGGTGCAGCAGACTGCGGACTTCGATAAAATCTGGGTCGGCACCGAAACGCGCGACTACGATAATCAGCGCTGGGGAAAGAAGGTCCAGTACGAGGCATATTACATAATGCGCTGGCTCGGCGAAATAGGCGGCCCAAAAACAGGGGGTGGCTGGTTCGATCCTTATGGTACGACGGAGAATACCTACATTGAGCAGGCACGCCAGACTGTCCTGGCAGATGCTAAAGAGATGCTGCTGTTTTGTTATGGCTCACTCTTACGAGAGACCGGGCCGGCAAACGTCAAAAAATTACGCACAGAGATACCCGGCTTGTTCAAACTCGCCGAACTTGTGCGAAACAAACCTATCAAAGGCGTTCACGCGCCAAAGCCGCCAAACAGCGATGCTGATGGCGAGATGTACGTATTCGATTTCGTAGGGATGCTGGGATTGCCGCTTGTCCCTACCGCCCAAATTAATCCTGATGCAAAAGCCGCGTTTTTTGCAGTACACTCCCTCAAAGCCCCGGCTTTCTCTGGTAAGCTCAACAAAATGCTCAGCGCCAAAAAGCCGGTGCTGATTACGGATGGTCTGGCCAAAAAGTTGAAAGGTGTTAATCTTGAAGACGAAAATTTGACAGTTCTAAAGGTCGATGGAAATCCCCATAATCTGCTGAAGCTGACAAGAGATGAACTCAACTCCATACGCAACAAACTCCTGGCTCCCTTTGCAATTCGATTTGATGCCCCTAACAAGGTTGCTTTGTACTTAATCGGAGATACTCACTTGATTGTCGAAAATTTCAACGATGAGCCGGTCGATGTTTCGCTTGAATTCTCTAACCCTGTCAAAGCACAAAAGAAGTTAGTTTTGCCGGTTGACGGAAGTGTTAAGCTTTCTTGTACCAACAAAAAGCTGGATTTGACAAAAATTACACCCCGAACCCTGATAGCAGTCGAATATTCCTTGTAATCTCACCTCAAGCCGTAAAACGTTCACCCGTCGAACGCCTGCCGGCATATTCGCCATATTTCCTGAATATTGCGTAAATAAGACGCAATACGCGGTAAAATATACGCATAAAAATAAATTTTCTGGAAAACACGACTCCTATTTGATATAATTTTATAGGATTTTTGTCCGATGCCAGGGTTTTTGTTGGGAGAAAAAAAATGAGAAGATTAAGAAGAGCACATCAAAGACATACCATTCAGCAAGCTAAAAGGCGCAAAAAGTTCAAACAAAAAGCCCTCGCCGCCGGCACTGCTGCTGTTATTACATTAGGCGCTGCGAGCCTGAATTATGCCCTTGCACAGTATATACCGGACAATCACGAATTGGCCGTCAGCAAGGATGCAGACTGGGACTTGCTTGCCGACAAGGAAGAAGTTACGATCGGTTATCAGCCATTCAATCCCGACCAGAATGACAACAAAATTCCGGATGGTGTAGAATTGGCCAAACGCTGTTTTACTGATATAAATGATTTGCCGGTCTGGTCCCCATCGTCCGGTAAGCCGGAACCAAATGAACCGTACAAAACAATAATAGCAGCGGCTTTTGGAATAGAGACCTGTGAAGTCTGCGGGAAAGATGATATCGTTATGGTCCTGTGGGAGGTTGTCAATCCCAAAAATGGCGTTCGTGTTCGGTTCACTGATATGGGGATGCACTATCTGGAGCATGGCTCTTTCACTTACCATAGCCTCAGTGACTGGAGCGGCAGGGGCAGGCTTGATGTCCCTGCTCT
>JBARPZ010000567.1:0-2243 GCA_049643445.1 Sedimentisphaerales bacterium | reverse complement strand
GACCTTATGGCCAGGTACCTGCCGCCTTCCCAACCGTCATAAAGGGCGCTTTGGATCCCTGTATAGCGAAACGAGGTTGTTATGGGTAACTCGCGAAAATTCCGGGTATGGCTTATTTCGGTTGGAGCTGTGCTTGCGGCATATCTGCTCTATAGTCTGCTAAGCAAAACGCCTCCGATTGAGATTGATTCAGCCTCATATTTCACAGACACCGTTGCCGACGGCAATGTTGGTGAGCTTGACGGTAAAGTTGGGATGATTGGCAATGTTGGGGTTGGCACTGTCCGAAAGGCAAAATACATACACTTAAACGAGCAAAAGGAAGTTGATCGGGTGTTGGGCTTTGATGAACTTTTGCACAAGACCGGAAACGAATGGGAAGGTAAAAAGCCTTATATGAACATTTTTCGCCGCGATTTAGGATGTTACATTACAGCCGATAGAGCCGAGGTACGAGTTGAAACTGCTGCCGGCGGCAGGCCCAGCCCGAAGGATGCCAAATTCACCGGAAACGTACTTGCCCATATTGTGCCAGAAAATTCAAGCGATGTTAAAGAAGGCTTTCTCTACCTTGATGATGTTACCTTTATCAGCGATACATCACAATTTTTGACGCCCGGGCCGGTCAAATACGTTTCGCAGGATGTTCGTATGCTCGGCACCGGCCTCGAACTCATCTATAATGAACAGTTGGAGCGTATTGAGCTTCTTAGAGTACTTCATCTGGAAAGTGCGAATCTAAAGAGCACGCAGTCGCCCTTCTTCCCGACAGACAAGGCGAAAGCCCAAAGAGAAGCCGATCCTAACAGTCGGATACAAACGCAACAGCCGGAAAAAACTGTCGCGCCCGATGATGCTCAAAAAGACAAAAGTTCACCCACCGCCAGTGCACAAACGTCTGCACAAAAAGAAGCTGAACGTTACAGATGTGTATTCAGTAAGAATATTGTTGTAGATAGTCCCGAGCAGTTGATTTTTGCTTCTGAAAAACTTTCCATTAGCAACATCTTTAAACCCGAAGCTTCAGATGAGCAACCTGATAAGGCTGACCCGAACGGTTCTGATGCGGTTAAAAAAACTGCCGCCGACACCGCAGCGAACGCCGAAAAGCAGTTAGAACCAAACTCAGCCGGTTCACCGAACTCGCCGGTAATACCAGAGAAGGAGCCTGTCGATATCGTTGTTACCTGCGACAAAGGCCTGGTTATTACTCCGATGGACTCTCCACAACCCGATACAAATTCTGTCCTGATTAGTATGGAGCAGTTACTTGGAACTGCGAGCGAAAAGCTAAAACAATCGGACAAAACTGAAGGCCGGTCCGTTTTCATTGCCCAGATAATTGATTTTTCCGCCTCCACACGTGATACCATTGCGACCGGCCCCTCGGAGCTTACATTTTATACAGGTGACCTGATTCGCCCCGAAGCTAACGAAACAGTTGTTCCGGTCAAAATATCCGCCCGGAGAAAGGCCCAGTTTCTGCCGATGTCAAATCAGGCCCTCTTTGAAGGTGATTGCCGTTGCGAGATGCAGCGAGAGGATGCCAACATCCAACAGAAGTTTGCGTTTTCGGCGCCGCTGCTTACGGTGGATTTATCCAGGGATAAAGATAAACGCCCCTCTTCCTCCGCCGGTACTATTGAGCATCTAACTGCCGACGGTGGAACGGTTCAACTTGACACTTCCAAGTGGGCAGGAGAAGAATTGCTTGGCTTTACTAAGCTAAAATGTCGCAGGTTTGACTATGACGCTAAGGAGCAGTACTTTTTAGCTATCGGGCCGGGTAATATAGCAATAGACAATTCCAAAATCTCGGAGCCCAATTCGGATGGCGGCAGGTTTAGCTTGCGTAAGCGATGCTATGTAGTTGTGGAAAACTTTGATACCTTGAAATATCTTTTAGAGACTAATCAAATTATTGCAGAGGCCGAGGGCCAGGGCCTTGTTGTCGACTACTTTCCTGTTGTTGATGGTAAGTACGGCCAACGTGTTACGGTTACTGCCGGCCGCGTAGTGGCCAATCTTCTTGAAACTGCTGACGGTCGAACCGAGCTTTCCACCCTTCGTGCCACGGGCGGCGTTACATACAATGAGAAAGATAAGGAATTTTTAGGCAGCAAATTATTCTACGATGCCGGCAAGTCCATCCTCACAGTCCAGGGCGACGAGTCTCACTCCTGTATTTACAATGGCACTCTTGTTGATGAAATTGAATACGACTTGAAAACCGGCAATGTCAA
>JBARPZ010000566.1:0-2992 GCA_049643445.1 Sedimentisphaerales bacterium | reverse complement strand
GGTAAAATCCGTGGTTAAATTGAATCCATAATCTGCCTTAATCTGTGTCCAAACACTTCGTGATCCTTTGTGGTGAAAAAACCATATTAATCCGTGGTTCCTTTACGTGGCAAAATCCAATTCGTGTTAATTCGTGGTGGCCATCCCACCTCATCGCTGAGGAGCTAAACGTTCGTAAGCGAAACTCTTCTCATCAAAGTTGACGCTAAATTAAATCTTTTATAATTCGTGTCCATTCGTGTTAATTCGTGGTTCCCTTTTGCGGCTAACCCAAAAATTCACTTGACATCTAACTTCCCATGGAGTATAATACCCAGCTAACATATGAAAGCTTGATACTAAATTACAAACACAAGGATTTTGAGATGATCACCATAGATCAACCAAAATCACACAGTTTCCTGCTCCACTGTTCACCTGCTCCACTGTTCACCTGCTCCACTTTCTACTATCTCCCTCCTCCTCCCCCCGAACAAACCGCCTATATTGCCCAACTTAACTTGCTGGCAATTTACTACCTTTTTATGCAAAACGAACCCAATTTTGGCAAGACCCACAATGAACTTAACTCTATACCTGAAAAGGGTTTACGAAAATTATTCGTAACCGATCAGTTATGGGTGGGGAGAGGTGGGTTATGACGAATCGAGGTTGAAGACGGCTTTATAAGGGGCGATATCGTTTTGTTCGGCAAGTTTGTCAAGGGCAGAGGTGAAGGCTGCCGTCACATCAGGGCATCTTCTCTTGAGAGTACGCAGGACCGTCATAAGAATCTCGCGGGTTTTGGCTCCGGCATCGGATTGAGAGCCGAAGCTTATTTTCCTGGCGATCACCAGCGGACGAAGTTCTCGTTCAGCCAGGTTATTATCTGCAGGAATATTACTATCCTCTGCCCAATGGTATAATCGGTCGGCCTTTTCACGAAAGATATCCTGGATCTTCTGAACGGCTGGATGTTTGGCCTGGCTATTGGTTATATTGATAATTTCGTTTTTGATTTTAACTGCCTGCCGTTTGAATTGTCTGTCTGTAATATCCAACGTTCGCAGGCTTATGGCGTTAGCCAACTGCGGTGCCAGTGCTTCAACAAAGGATTTGATTTCCGCATTTTCAGGAAAATCCTTTTCCATATCCTTAACGGTACGCAACAAATGAGCGTAACAATACTGAATCGAGCAGGGCGCTTTGTTGTAACCGTTGTAACGGTCTACAACCAGCACACCGGGTAAAGATTTTTCACCCAAAACTTCTTTAGCTACACTTGCAGAACGTGTCTTGCGAACTCGAAAGATACTGATATCGGGTGTGCAAAACAGCCAGGCATAGCCGTTGTTGCCATCCGTTCGCCAGCCCGTCTCATCGGCGTGTTTGACCTCAGAGTCCCGATAGGCCTGTATCAAAGCCTTCGGAACGTCTTTCAACCTTTTGGCCAACTGGTGCATTGCGTCGACAAGACTGCTGTAGCCGACAGCCGTCTGCTTTTCAATCTGCCCTAACGTGTTGCCGTAAATATAATGCTGAACCGCCACATAGCTAAGCAGTTGATTTGAGTATAAGCACCTGGCGAGAACGCCCGGTGGCCTGGCACTGATAACCTTTTTGCATTTGGGACAACGTTTACGCTGGAGATGATAGACTATCTTTTTCATCTCCACCGGTTGACAATCTATCACCGTTCGGGTTTTGGTCCCTTTGTCTTCAAGAATACTCCCACAATCAGGGCAGGTATCGTCAATACGGATATTCTCTACTTTGTCTGCATCTTCTTCTGGAATGCTTGCCCTGCCATGGCCTTTGTGGCCTGCCTTACCTCCGCTGCGGTTGCGTTGGTGTTCTGCTTTGCTGTTTGGCTTTGCCGGCAGCTTGGAAGACGGCGTGGATGAGCCGAAGAACCCTTCTTTGGCCGAACGTTGCTGATAACGCAGCTTCGCCTTGAGTAGTACAATTTCTTCTTCAAGCTCGTTAATCTCTTGCTGTTTCCTAAGGCAGTTTTTGCAATACGTCATCGTGGTCCTTGTCTGATTTGTTGGCTGTAGCTTATCAAGCGGTAGTTTTATCGGAGATTGTTCGGCTTAGGCTTGAATCTCACGGAAAAGAATGGCAAAAATCAAAGTCTCCCCACCCATAACTGACCGGTTACAATGTCAAGGAAATTATCGGAACATTTTCATTTTTTTACCGGACACGAATCAGGGTCTTAATTCATTAAATTGGGGGCCATTTTACATCGAGGGCGTCTGTTTTTCAGAGCAAAAAGGCGATCGGCAGTCAGCCGGAATCCTTTTGCAGCTTATATTCGACGGAATCGACGAGGGCCTGCCAGGAGGCCTCGATGATGTTCTCGGAGACGCCGACGGTGCCCCATATATCGGTTTTATCGCGAGACTCGATTATTACACGGACGCGTGCGGCGGTCCCGGCCTTTGCGTTTACAACACGGACCTTATAGTCAATCAAGTGCACGTCTTTGATGGCCGGGTAGAAGCGTTCGAGCGATTTTCGCAGGGCGGCATCAAGGGCGTTGACAGGGCCATCGCCTTCGCCGACCACATGTTCAACCCTGTCGTCCACCTTGAGCTTGACCGTTGCTTCGGTGACAAGCTCGCCTGAAGCTCGTTTCTCAACGGTAGTATGGTACTTTATAAGCTCGAATGACGGCTTATATGTACCCATAACCTTTCTGACAAGCAGGTCAAAGCTGGCGTTTGCGGCTTCGAACTGATAGCCCTCGTTTTCAAGCTCCTGGACGCGCTTGAGGATATCTCTGGCCAGCTTCTTATCCTCGGTGATTTTGGCCTTCTCCAGTTCGGCCAACACGTTGGACTTGCCGCTTAACTCGGAGATAAGGAATCTGCGCTCGTTACCGACAAGTGCAGGGTCGATATGTTCATAGGCACTTTTGCTTTTTCGGATGGCATCGACATGCAGGCCTGCCTTGTGCGCAAATGCGCTTTCACCAACATAGGGCATATTAATAACCGGTGAGAGGTTG
>JBARPZ010000565.1:0-3943 GCA_049643445.1 Sedimentisphaerales bacterium | reverse complement strand
GTCTGTTTATTTTAATATTTTGGAATAATGCCTGGTTTTCCACCAAAGATAATGTACGGCTTAAGATTTCATTCGTATCTGATTCTTCGACTTTAGGCTCGGTTTGGCGTGCGAAGTCCAGCAAACCCTTTACAATATCTTTACATCGCGTTGTTTCGCTCACAACTTTCTCCAGGTTCCTGCGCTGTGGATTCTTTATTTCCATCTCCTCCAAGGACAGGTGGGAATAAAGTAAGATAGCACCGAGTGGATTATTTATTTCGTGTGCCACACCTGCAGCCAGCTGTCCCAGGGTAGCCAGCCTTTCCGACTTCATTATCTGCTGGTGAGTATGTTCCTTTAGCTGTTCATCTCTATATTCCAGGGATGAAGCCATAATGTTGAACATTTCTGCGAGTTCCGCCATTTCATCCTTGCGGGTAGTATTAATCCTGTATTCGAGGTCGCCCTTTGCCCATTGATGGGAGGCATATACTAACTGCCCAATTGGATTTAGTACACTCCTGGCCAGGAAATAAGATACAATGAGAGCGATAACCATTCCAGCCACTGTTATCGCAAGAAAGTCCAGTATGGCTCTGTTTCTCATATCCGTAAATTTTTCTTCAAGAATTCCAACATAGAGAATACCGATAATATCTCCCTTGATATTCTTTATAGGTTCATAGGCGGAAATATACCAGTTATTCACCACGAAGGCCCTGTCTATCCACGGTTGTCCTTTGACAAGCACCCGGTCATATACTTCTTCAGATACACGTGTACCAATTGCACGGCTTCCACTGGCTCCCATAACATTTGTTGAGATACGCAGGTCCCCTTGAAAAATAGTGGCCGTGCCAATATCTTTACCCTTATATTTGACTGCCTGATATACTGTATCTTTGACCTCATCAACGATCTTGTAATTTCGGTTTAGCAAATTGCCGCCGTATAAAATACCAAGTATGCCGCCATCGTCACCAAGAACAGGGACCGCAGCTTTTATCATCATTCCTGAAGTCTGCTCCGTTTCCAGGCTATCCTTGGCTTTAGGAGTGGGGATAATTTTTATATAAGCTTGATTGGCCAGGTCAGAACCTTCTTTTAAAAGTTCCTCTCTTGGCATTCTTACTGAACCGGCAAATACTTCTCCACTCGCCAATGCCCTTGTTACAAGCTCGTCTTGCGCCTGGCTGTCACCATTAATAGATGGATTTCGTGCCCTGAATATGACACGGCCATTTTTATCTGTAAGCGTCAATATATCCAAGGATTCCTTTTCTCTTATCTGCTCCAGCATTATTTTGAGCGGGCCTATATTCTTATTAACAAGAGCATCCGTTATAAAAAATCGTTGAGCAGAAAGACGCAGCAGGGTTTCAACCTCCTGGATTTCATCCTGATATATATGCCTGGCAGAATTCAGGTCGATTCTAACGTTGTCCTGGGCTTGACTCAATATACCTGCACCGATTAACCGGATAGCTACCAAGGTAGCAACCAGGCCGCATATCAATATCACCGCGAGAAAACTTGTGACCAACTTTGCTTTCAATGAAATTTTCATATCTTTCCTGAAAAATTCCGGAACCAGCCTAAAATTCACAGACTCGAATAACAAATTCCAGACTTTCTCCCCATTTCAGCGCCCTTAAACCAACCGAAGCCCACACAATTATACAGCATTGGACCTCATTATCAAGCAAATCTGGTAGAAACTCAGAAACAGTGAACGCAGAAGGGCAAACTAAACACTCAAAAAACTCACTCGTCCTCTGGGACCGTAAATTCTAACACACGGTACAAGCAATACAAAATCGAACCTACGAAATACGGGATACCCAGACCGCAATGCCAGTTAAATGATTCACTTTACACCTCAAGCAGTACGAATATGATGGTGATTGCGTTAAAAAACGCGTGGATAAAGATAGGTCGAAACAAAGAGCCGCTCTTTTCGTATGCATAGCCCAAACATACGCCCAACAGAAATAGTGCCGGCCAATGTGGTACGTTTCCATGCACTATTGAGAATAATCCAGCGCTTATGAAGATAGGCAGCCAAACCCGGCCTCGAGTTTCGAGTTTCGAATCCCGACTTTCGAAAAATGAGCGTATCACTGTTTGAAAAAGGCCCCGAAATATCATCTCTTCCAGCACGGGTGCTATTACTACGGCGACAACAAAAACCAATATTCGAAGCTGCCAGCGCGGATAGGCCGTTATCAGTTCCAGCTGCTCATGTTGTGATATCTGGTATTCCGGGCCAAAGAAAAGTTTGCCAATTAGCATCGTTAGGGTAATAGCCGCCATCATAAGCGGCCAAACAGAGAGAAGATTTAAAAAAGCGGCGAAAAAATCCTTGTGGATTGACCTTACATTCAAACCGAATCCCTTCAACCTCCGGGCGAAACTGGCCCTTACCAAGAAAATTGTTATGGCCATCACTACTATCGCGCCAACGCAGTAGATAAGATTGTTCAGGAAAGCTCTTTGCCAGTCCTGCAAATCCGCCGCCAGTACCTCTGTAATTTGTATTGTCAGCGGAATAGGTCCAAACCAGACAAACAGTGGGATAAGGCAGAGATAAGGACGCATATTATTTCGGCGAGGCATCGAATCGGTTAACGCCTCTCTGCCCAGAGATGTTTTAAGCAGCCAGAGGCCGAATAATAATAGCCCGGCCAGGAAAATAAGGCCCATGATAATCTCAGAAGTATTCATTGATTTATACCCGACAATCTTGAAAATAAAGCTGTTTTGTAATATATTAGTTATATTCGGGATTCTGTAGTGCGAAGTATTGCAAAACAAAGGCCCCTTTTCAAGGAAAATAGATTATGGATATATTTCACATCGAAGGACCGGTCCGGCTTTCCGGCAGCGTCAAGATAAACGGCTCCAAGAACGCATCCCTGCCGATAATGGCCGCATCTATTTTAGCGAAGGGAAAATCAGTTATTTCATCGGTGCCGCACCTTTCTGATATTTCCGTTTGCGGCCAATTGCTCGGCCAGCTGGGCTGCAAGATAAGTAGAAGCTCAAACGGGGATTTATGCATAGATTCGACTGTGATCGATAATCCAGTCGGCGAGTATGAAATTGTCTGCAGAATGCGGGCCAGCATTTGCATACTCGGCCCCCTGCTTGCCCGCTGCGGCAGAGCGGAGGTATCGATGCCCGGAGGGTGCGCAATAGGTGACAGACCAATTGATATTCACGTAAGGGGCCTGCAAGAGCTTGGCGCAAAAATCCATCTCAAGAGCGGTTATATCATCGCCGAAGCACCGAAGGGTTTGAAAGGCAAAGAGATTTTTTTGGGCGGAGCATTCGGCTCGACCGTGCTGGGGACTGCAAATGTGCTAATGGCCGCAACACTGGCAAAAGGTAAAACCGTTATCGAATCGGCCGCCTGTGAGCCGGAAATAGCCGACCTGGCAAACTGCCTTAACAAGATGGGCGCGAAGATAACGGGTATCGGCTCACCTCGGTTAACCGTTGAAGGGGTGCGAGAGCTGCAGCCTGTCGAATACAAGGTTATACCGGATCGAATCGAGGCCGGCACCTTTATGATCGCCGCCGCCATAACGGCCGGCGAGCTGCACCTGCACAACTGTCGGCTCAATGATATGATGGCCGTAGTCGACAAGTTAAGAAATATCGGTATTACAATTGATGCTGATGACGATGGCTGTGTTGTTACTCGTAGAAATCCTATAAAAACTGCTGACATTACGACCCAGCCATACCCCGGTTTTCCCACCGATTTGCAGGCCCAGTTTATGGCCCTTCTTTCACTGGCCAGGGGTAACAGTGTCATCATTGAAAAAATCTTTCCCGACAGATTCATGCACGTTGCCGAAATGAATCGAATGGCAGCAAATCTACGCAAGGAAGGCGCTGCCGTCATAATAGCCGGCGTCAAGAAGCTGATAGCCGCTCCCGTAATGGCTTCGGACCT
>JBARPZ010000564.1:0-3608 GCA_049643445.1 Sedimentisphaerales bacterium | reverse complement strand
CGAAGTTCGGGGGGGTTTTTCAGTATATTCAGCAGTTTCAGGGGTACATCTGGCCGGGCGTTGTGGCGGCCTTTCTGTTTGGTATGATAGTGCCCAAAGCACCGGGGTTGGCGGGAGTGGCGGCGCTGATTTCGGGACCGATTATCTATGGGCTGTTTCAAACATTTGTAGGAGAAGTGCATTTCCTGATTCAGGTTGCGATTGCTTTCCTGCTTGTACTGATGATTATGGGATTAATCACCTTCTTTAAACCATTAGACAAACCAAAGGAACTGCCGGTGCGTGAGGACATTGAAATCAGGACAACGCCTGAAGTAAAACTGGCAGGTAGTCTGGTGCTGGCGGCGGTGGCGGTTTTCTATATTATCTTCTGGTAAGTCGGAGTTGCTAATCTGAAACCGGGATGACATCGATCTCGGCTACTGATGCAAATATCTGACCGTCAAATCCAGAGACCGCAACAAAACGAATGAACTTTGCCTTTTGGGTTTTGGCAAAGGCAATTTTTTTCTTATCACGGCCTTTCTGAAACTTACCACCGGCAATCGGCTCACCCCAGCTTTTACCATCCTTGCTGACATATACTTCGTACTCAGCAATCCAGCCGTTCGACATATCCTGTCGGGGCAGATATGTGAGTGCTTTGATTTCGATCTGCTCTTGAAGCTCAATCGTGATTTGGTGAGGATATTCGGGGGCATTTCCTTCCCACTCGGTATGCCAGATGGTATCAGGATTACCGTCAATAGCATTGCCGCCTTCGTGACCGACAGCTTCACTGTCGACGTTTACCACTTTTGCCTGGCTCAATAGAGATGGTTTTCTCAACAGGCTGCGGACCAGTTTTATATCGAGGCTATGGCTGGGAGCAAAAGCGGCACTTTCCACGTATTGGAAAAGACTGTGAAGCATTTGCCGGGCCACGGGGCGTTTGTCGAGGTTGCTGCGCAGGTCGATACTGCAGACAAGGAGCTTGCCAAGACCAACTTTAGCTTCAAAGATAAGCCCAAGCTTGCGATTTGTGTTCCAGTCGTCAATGACCTGGACAACAGGGCGGAGTTTGGGACCAAACTCATCAAGGATCATAAATTTGGATTTTGTCACCAGGTCCCACCATTGCCAGTTGCTGTGGAATTCGGTTGGGAATTCAGCCAGGGCCGGGTGCTTTGGATTGCAGAGAATCCCCAAAGTATGTGGAGGCTGTCTTCTGGTCCATTGTGTGTTCCAGAAAATGGACGAGAAACCGGCAGGGATATCACTATCAATTGTATTCAGTGGAGGCATCAGCAACACTTTCCCGCCTGCCTTCAAGGCAGGCTCAACCTGCTCATCTAAACGCTCCGCAATAAGAATATTCTGAGGCTGTTTTGTATCCATGCCGGCCGGGTAGACCCAAATATCCCAGTTATTTGTATATGATGTGTCCTTGACTGATATTCTCACAGACAGTCGCTTCGGGGCCTTGACGTATGTAAGTGAGGGTTCAATCTTTCCCAATTGGATTCCGCTGCCTATGGGGATGGTACGTGAAGGAAATTTGCCGGAAGCCACTTCGGGACCGCCCGGTTCGTTTATGGACCAGGTAATAACGGCATTTTGGATGGGAGCGGGTCCGAAGTGAGCGATTTCGGCGTCGGCGGTGAATGTTTCTGCGGTTGTCCAGGTCCGCTTTTTCATCCGCAGGAGGGGGACGGTCTCGCTGCAAAAACGATTATGCTCTTCGGGTTCGATGTAGCCCTTGGAGCCCCAGAAGGGATCGAGAATTCCAACAAGCGCTGTACCCTGGCCGGGGAAATCGTGGATGTCGAGGAGCTGGAATCCACCAAAACCGGGCGTTCTCAGGGCGGATTCTATCTCTTCTTTGTAGAGCAGTGCCTGTAGTTTTCCGGAGGCCATCAGGAAATCATCGGCCTGGTCGAGCATGTGGTGGTCGGCAAGTGATTCGCGGAATATTTCAAAATTTAGAGGACGGAGGACGCCGGTGTACTTCTTTATTTCCTCAAAGTTGGGATATACACACCACTGGCCTATCTCATGGCTTACGACGGGGACATCGTAGTTTTTAATGAAGTCGCTGTAGTCGGTGACGGTCTCCGGCGGATTTGCATTGAAGCGGCTTTTCAGGCCTGAGCCCCATTGATGGCCTCGTGGGGCCGGCGTGCTGTGATAGTCGTTTTCCGGAATAATGGGCCAGCCGGCCGCACTAGTGTAGACGCGGCGAGGATCTTTTTGCTTCCAATAGTTTACGAGGTCGCCGAGATATCTCTTCTGGTTGCCTCCGCCGGGCTCATTGCCATAAGCGAGCATGCAAAAAGACGGGTGATTGCCGTAGGCTTTCAGTATTCGGTCGCCTTCGGCATAAATGAACTTATCGACAGGTTTGCCATTGCCGATAGTTGCCCATGCGGGACATTCGACATGAAGCACAAATCCCATTCGGTCTGCGGCCATAAACGCCGCCTCGGGCGGGCACCAAGAATGGAACCGCATGTGGTTGAGTCCGTGGGCTTTGGCGATTCGGAAAATCCGCACCCATCCCTCGACACTCATATCGGGATAACCCGTGAGCGGGAATATAGAACACTCCAGTGTACCGCGCAGAAAAATGGGACGGTCATTGATTACGAACTGTGTGCCTTTCGTGTTGAACTCGCGCATCCCGAATGTAACGGTCTTACTATCGTAGAAAGAGTGAGTATCTGCAATGACTTTGAGCCGTACTCTCGCCCCATACGTAGCCCATGTGAACTCATCCCATAGTAGTGTGCCCGAACCCATTGGGAAATCGACCTCAGTAAGTTCTGTTGGTCCCGAGATGGCAAACTCGACTGTTTTGGTCTGTACTGGGAATCCACCAAAGTACAGTTCCTGTCTGTAAGGGAGTACGGTAGTATTGATAGTTCCCGCCACCATTTGACCTGTGGTGTTCCTAACGGTGATACGGACTTTGGCGATTCTGTTTTCGATATCGGGATAGACCTGGATGTCATCTATCCAGACTTTGTCGGTAGCCTGCAGTTCCATCCGTCCGACTATGCCATTCCAATTTGACTGGGTATGGTCGGAGACAGAGTGGGCATTTACTCCAACGTTATATTTCATCGAGTTGTCAACACGGATAGTAAGCAGATGTTTGCCGGGTGTCATCAGTTTGCTGAGGTCATAGAGATGCGGCGTGCATAAGCTGTCCTGCATACCGGCGGCAACACCATCCACCCAAACCTTTGTTTCCCAGTGACAGCGTTCCAGAAACAGAACGATTCGCTGTCCCCGCCATTTCTTTGGAATATCGACTTGCCTTTGATACCAGGCAGGACCGACGTAATGTTTGACAGGTGTCAGCCAGAAGGGAATCTTGATATTATCCGGCTGTCTGTACTTTTCATATTTTTCGTCAGTAAACCACGAGCGATCTATAATACTTCCGGTCCATTTGGTATCAACAGAGACGTCATCCCCGAAGCCATTTTCAGCGGTTGAGCCGGGCAGCTTGATGCGGTCGGTCAGTTTGCTGCTGTACCACTTCCCCTTTTCGCCCTTGTTCTCGGGGTCCAGTTGAAATCGCCATTGACCTGCTATTGATATGGTCCCTCGCTGCCGGTCCAAAG
>JBARPZ010000563.1:0-1904 GCA_049643445.1 Sedimentisphaerales bacterium | reverse complement strand
CCAATACAAAGCCAATTCAAAGCCAATTAAAGCCAAAACAAACCCAATTCAAACCCAAACAAACCCAATTTGGGAGGCAAAAAAAATGCTGTGTTTTGATTTGACTGGCAGTGTGCGAGCGTTGGTGTATAAATTTGCAATAATGTTATATTCTTGTTGAAATTTAGATTGAAATATTGTAAAAATGTACGATACTTTTTTAATTGGTATTGGCCTGCTGCTTGGACTCATGCCGATAAAATAGTTAGCAGCTGGATATTTTACAAAATTAAGCTGATTTGGCTATGGCACGTAATCGCAGGAAAATGTCTCTTTACGAGGTAATAGGCCAAAAACGGTCTAAGTCGAGCTTTGGCAAGGCATTAAAGAAATTGCCCCCGGAAAAACCCGACAAGGAAGATCCGACGGCAGTAAAAACCACTGTGCTTGTATCCGGAAGGGCGACACACTGGCCAAGGAAGCCTAAGCTTGTGCAGTTTAACGCGGGCAGAATCGAGATATCATTGCCGTACCCGCTTGCGATTGCAGTGCTTTTGGGTATTATACTGCTGTTTTTGGTGGCTCTTTGGCTTGGTGAAACCGGTTACCTGAACAGGAAAAGGATAACTAATTCAGCAGGAACAGTATTAAACGGCCGGTGGACAACGGCAGGGAAGGACATGGTGGGCAGTGATGAAAATGAAAGAGTATCGCCCGATGTAGGAAAAACCGTAACAGGCACGGGCAACAATCGAATCGTGATACAAACCTATGATAAAAGGGCGGACCTGGAACTGGTTCAGTATCATTTTGCCGAAGGTGGTATAGAGACTGAAATAAAAACTATCGGCGACACGTTTTACCTTGTTACTACTATGGATAAGTATGAAAATCCGAAAAGGGAAGGGACGGACGGTTACGCAGCAAGACAGAAAATAATCGAGTGGGGTGCTCGATATAAGGCACCGCAGGGTTACGAAACTTTTGCACCCAATTTGTTCAGCGATGCATACGGCAAGAAATTTAATGATTAATTTTAAGTAGTGAGATTAAATGTCTATTGACCGCTCATTAAAAATCAAGGGTACTCTGAAAAGGCACCGTAACGTTCTGACACGGGCGGAGCGTATCGAGAAGCTTAAAGACGAAGAGAGATGGTCTGAGGAAGATTCTCTGCTTGGCCTGCCGAAGGTCGCGCACCGCAAGAGTCATGCGGGTCGAAAAGAGAAAGCGGCCGCGGAGAAAGAAGCTGCGACTGAGGTTGTGGCCGGCGAAGAGGCCGAGGCTCCAGTGGCCGAAGAAAAACAGGATTAAAAGCTTCGCATAAATCTTAGATACCGCGAGTGGGGAGGCAAGCAGTTGCCGTTGGTGAGTATAATCACTTTAATATAAGTCTGCGCCCACTTTTATACTGAACATAAACGAGGGCAGTATGATTTTATTCTTCCGATTTCAATACCACCAGTTTCAACTGGTGGATGGAAACAGCCGCCAAGGGCGGACAGGCAAAGCCTGAACAAGGCAATGCCACCAGTTTTAACTGGTGGGTCTTTACTGCGCCTGGCCACTTGAGAAGCAGCGAGCGGCAATTTTTGAGGAGGAAAATTTTGAAGATACAAGTATCTTTTGTGTTAGCGGCGATTATAACATCGCTGGTGAGTTTGCCGGCAGCAGGGGAGAGAGGTATTGATGAAATCTGGCCGATGCCCGCCTGGAAGCAGGCGAGTCCTGACCAGATGGGAATG
The DNA here is from genome assembly GCA_049643445.1 of Sedimentisphaerales bacterium. Lineage (GTDB taxonomy): Bacteria > Planctomycetota > Phycisphaerae > Sedimentisphaerales > Anaerobacaceae > CS2-K091. The sequence continues at coordinate 180 of JBARPZ010000563.1, read as the reverse complement.
GATGCAGGCGTGTTGGGACGGGCACGGGAGTTTGCGCTGACCGGCGGCGGGTCGGGCTGTATCATCCGACACGGGCGAGTCGTGATGCAGTGGGGGGACCAAAAGCAACGATACGACCTGAAGTCAACGACTAAGGCGATTGGCGTTACCGCGGTAGGTCTTGCGCTGAAAGACGGCAAG
>JBARPZ010000562.1:0-2384 GCA_049643445.1 Sedimentisphaerales bacterium | reverse complement strand
ATACGATGATGGCGGTGCCGTTATACTGCCGCCAGAAAAGGTCCGAGACTGCGGCAGATGGCTGCTGCAAACCATTGGCCAGAACAGCTACGGTTTGCCGAAAGAATTGACCGATATTTTGGCCAGGTTAATCACGCACAAAAAAGCCGGCCAAATTCTCGAACGCGGCGACAAAACTAAAATAAGGGATGCCCTAAAGGTCCTGAGACGTGACCAGCTAAAACTTAAGAATGAAGGAAAACTCTTAAGGCTGATTTCTAATAACGCTATATAATAAACCCGCAATTTATCGCCTGATTTTACTATATTGCGATTTATCGCGGCGTTGCCTTTAAGTTGAACTACTCAAAACTCAAAAATAAATTCGCTTCACCAACAGTTTCTGACCAACAAAACAAAGGGCCGCAAGCTTAACGCCCACAGCCCCAACCGTTCCTGCAACGTGTGTACCATGACCATGCTCATCCATTGGGTCGCTGTCCTGGTCATCTGGGGTGTAACCACTAAAGTCATAACCATAAACGTCATCCACATAACCATTTCCCTCGTCGTCAACATCTGGGTCGCCATAGTATTTGGCCTCATTGATCCAAATATTTGCTGCCAGGTCCTCGTGGTCGTAATCAACCCCTGAGTCAATGACAGCGACAATAATCTCACTGGCGTCTGTCTCGATGTCCCACGCCTCCGGTCCATCAATATCAGCGTCCTGCGTGCCACTTGCCTCACAAACTGTCTGACCAGTATTATGCATACCCCAGAGGTCCTCAAATCTCGGATCATTGGGAAACGTTGAAGCTACCTTAACTATGTAGTTGGGGTGAGCATATAAAATCCCTGTAGTGTTCTTGAATACTACAAGGCTATTCTCAACTGTGATATTGGCGGGAAGCTTTACCCGCGTAAGACCCGGCACAAGTTTATAAGAATGTTCGACGCTTCCTCCGTTAATCGCAGTTAAAATCGCGTTGCATTCACCCAGCGTTCGCTTTGTGCCATCTAACTTTGGCGCAAAGCGTACAAGTAACTCGCCCGGCTCATACCCTAAGTCCGATACTGTGGAAGCCCCATTGTTTCCGCTCGGGGCCCCGGCATAACTTATAACAGTCACGGCCAGGTTAAAGATAGTTAAGGATACCACAGCAAAGAAAAGGATGGTTTTCTTCGACATGATCGACCCCTTTCAATTAGTTATAATCCACTGCTTTTAGTGTTTGCGTCTACCCGTACAAAGTCCAAGTACGCCTAACACCAAGAATATAATCGTTGCCGGTTCAGGTACTGGAGTACCCTCGACTACTAGAGTTGCGCTGCTGAGATCTACAAAACCAAATTCGACATACGTCAGATAAGGACCAACCAGTTGCGTATAACCAATCATTATTGTACCTTGGCCGTCAAAAAGCTCGGACCAGGGCATACTCCCAACCTCAAACTCAGACTTAAAGTCGAACACCTCCGGCTCCGGATAAAGCGCCGCCCCACCATAAACATTAGTATGACGCCAAAAAGATGCGCTCACTAACCATGCAGAAAGTCCAATATCTTCTGGAAATGGCTGCGGACCGGGCCTCGTATGGTCAAAAGCCAATCCAGCCGTAATCTCACCCGACCAGTCAATATATACGTGCGATATATCTGTGAAAGTCACCCCAAGGTCGAAGTCCATTTCCCAGGATCCCGAATTGACATCGTACCGCCCCTCGCAAGCCAACGGTAATTCAACAATAGCCGCATCCGCACCTGTAATTACGAGAAGCACGACTAAACTACTTATCGCAGCAATTTTCCCCATTTTTCTAACCTCGATTCCGACCAATGCGGCCATTAAATATTCGCAATAGAAGCAAGGTGCCTTCGCATGTTGAAAAAATCCCAGAATATCTACACTAATCCATCCTGATAATATTCTATTGCCTCTAAGCTGCCTTGTCAACAACAAAATGCGAAGATTTTGCAGATTTTAGTGGTCATTGATTTTTAGCCGTCAAAGCGGCATTTTACACGCCTCAATCAAGCGAATCTTTACCGACAAACAATCTTTTATGCTATCAATTGTATGAACTTTCTGGCCCGAAACAATCGTGGTAAACTTGGGATTTTTCAAAATTCACCCTCGTTTTTGGCCTAAAAATAGAAGTGCATCCAAAAAAGTCTCTTCAGCTAAAATATCCAGCAAAAATCCCCGCTTATTCTTTCGCAAGGGCCTTTCTTAGAGCTGCCCGTGCCAGCAGCCGTGTCGAGTCCAGCGTGGGCAGGGTGCAGTCTTTCGGGTCCACCAGCAGAGGAATTTCCGTACATCCGAGAACCACGGCGTCACAGCCGGCCCGCTCAAAGTCTTCTATTACCTGGTTGAGATAAAGCCGGGATTCTTCGGTAAACAC
>JBARPZ010000561.1:0-2969 GCA_049643445.1 Sedimentisphaerales bacterium | reverse complement strand
CTTTTGATGATATGGCCGGACATAATTTCATAGACAGAAGCGGAACGAACAACTTTGATACATACGAAATAGCAACCACGGATTACACGGATTAACGCGGATTTATTAGTTTTGAGAATGGTGAATTAGCCCCGGTGAGATAAACTTCGTTATCTCACGGGGTGAGTCAGGAATTGCGGGATTGGCTTTTCTTTTTCGGATTTTGGGGGGTAAAATGAATTTGAAAATGTTGATGCAGAATTGGCGGAATTTCGTATGATGATGAACAAAGGTCACAGTCGGGTTTCCCCTATTATTTTAATTAAATGAAACTGGGCTTTGGAAGGGAAAGAATGCGAATATCTAAAGTTCATATCAAGAATTTCCGGTGTATATTAGAAAGAGAAATAGAGTTTGAAGATTTGACTACGTTGGTTGGCCCTAATGGTTCTGGGAAATCAGCCGTTCTTAGAGCTATTGACCTATTCTACCAAACCAAGACCATTGTCACACAGGAGGATTTCTATAACAGGGAGATGTCACAGAATATTGAAATTGCTATTACATTTAAGGATTTATCTACAGAGGAACAGAAGTTGTTTTCTAAATATGTTTGTGATGGAGCATTAACAGTCACAAAAGTCATCAGAGATGGAACAGAAAAATATCATGGGAGTTTGCTGCAAAATTCTGATTTTGTTGAAGTACGCAAGAAAAGTACTAAAACCGATATACTTGGGGCTTATAGGGAACTGCTAACACAAGAAAAATATAAAGAGTTATCAAAAGTAAGGAGTGCTGATGATGCTGAGGCAGAAATGCAAAAATGGGAGGATGCACATCTCGAAAATTGTACTTGGATTAGGGACAATGGCCAATTTTTCGGTTTTCGTCAAGTAGGACAAGCGCACTTGGAGAAATATACTAGGTTTTTATTTATACCAGCAGTGCGCGACGCTGAGCAAGATGCTTTGGATAAAAGTGGCTCTGCAATGTTTCAGTTAATGGAAGTTCTTGTTCGTAGCGTGATGGCACAGCAAGAAAAGTTTACAGAGTTTAAAACCAAGGTGCAGGACGAATATTCAGAGTTAATAAGCCCTGAGCGAGTCCCACAACTTAAAAATCTTGGAGATATACTAACACAAAACCTGAGAAATTATGTGCCTTCTGCTAGTGTGAAGGTAAGTTGGGAAACAGCAGAATCAATCAATCTGCCGATACCAAAAGCAAACGTTAAGCTGGAAGAGGATGGTTTTGATGCGCCTGTTAATAAAGTAGGGCATGGACTTCAACGCGCATTTATCATTTCTGTATTACAAAGCCTTGTCGGCATACAGTATCAGGAACAGCTCGTACAATCAGGTGTTACAACAACTGCTGGAAGTATGGGAGAGGTCCTTCCCGACATTATTTTAGCTATTGAAGAGCCAGAGTTATATCAGCATCCCAATCGACAACGTCATCTTTCACGAATCCTTTTCGAATTGTCGAGAGCAGGAATAGCTGGTGTTGCAAAACGTGCGCAAGTTATTTATTGCACACATTCGCCATTGTTTATTGATTTATCACGTTTTGATTCAATCCGAAGGTTAACAAAAATTCCAAATCCAGGTAATGATTCGCTTCCAAAGATAACGTGGATTACACAAACAAATATGGCCACGATAGCAAGTAAGTTAGAAAGTGTACAAGACGAAAAACCTCCTACGCCATTCACAAGCGAATCTTTAAAAGCAAGAATGGTTGCCATCATGACGCCATGGATTAATGAGGGATACTTTGCAGATGTTGCAGTATTGGTAGAAGGAGAAGACGACAGAAGTGCGATTATAGGTACTGCTTTATCAATGGGAATTGACCTTGAAGCCGAGGGAATAGCGATTATTCCGTGTGGTGGTAAAGAGAACATTGATAGGCCATTTTTGGTTTTTTCTGAAATAGGAATTCCAGTATATGTTGTGTTTGATGGTGACGGACATAAAGCGCCACAAAAGCGAGGGGACAAAACTAATAGGATTCTACAGAGATTGCTATGTTGTAGTAGTATTAGAGATGTTCCAATTACGGAAGTAACCAAAAAATATGCAACATTTGAAAATGAGTTAGATGGTTTTTTGAGGGAAAGGATTGGAGAAGAGATATACACCGCTATAGCGCGTAGGTATATAAGAGAATTTGGATACCCTGGGATTGATCAGTGTAAGAAATCTCCTGCATTCGTCTTCGAAATCATCGAGCAAGCGAAAAAAAAGGGCGTTGTTATTTCTGAGTTGAAACAAATAATTGAGTGTATTCGCAGACTGCCCCGAAATAATGTAATTAACACTTAGGTAATAAATATTGTTTGAATCAGATATTAAAAATACAACAAAATCATACGGGAACGAAAAATGGATAGGATTCAGGTTGTATCGAGTAATATTAGTTCAGTCGGATATGACGCCGGTTCTTTGACATTGGAGGTAGAATTTAATTCTGGGAGCATCTATCAGTACTTAAATGTCCCAGAAAGTGAGTATGAAGGTCTAATGAATGCTAGTTCTAAAGGTAGATATATCAACAGAAACATCAAGAGTCATTATAAAGATGTAAAGATTGTGTAAAATTACTTGATTCTTTCATTCTATACGAATGAGTTTCTGATCGCAGATTTTTTGTTTTGAGCTTTGAAGTTTAGGGACGGAAACCTACGATTGAACAGCGCAAATTTCATATTTCAAATTTCAGGACGAATGGTGGGGCAAGCCGCCACCCTACCTTTTCAAATGATTCCGTCAGACGGGGCCGGATTTCCGCTGCCCCCGACAGAAAAGCAGGGGAGCTCACATCGGGGAGAAACTTTTAGGATAAACTCAAGGGCAGGCAGGGTGAAGGGGATTAGAGAATTAGTCAATAGTCATACGGTTTTTTGCCTTGTTTTACTCGGCTTTTTGTTTGCATCCGACGCAGGGTGTCGGTTAAAAGTTCCGCCAGTTTCTTATCGCCCATAT
>JBARPZ010000560.1:0-31564 GCA_049643445.1 Sedimentisphaerales bacterium | reverse complement strand
TCTATTCCCATCTCAACTCGCCAAACCGCCTTTTTTCCACGAATTCCACGTGATTATCAACAAACAATATATTGCATCCGTCTCCCTGATGGTTTTCAGGAGCCAACAGCTCGGGCCCGCCAAACTGGTTCCACCCCCCGGCAGTCTCAAATACCAGCACAACATCTGGCTCAGAAACAGCGAGACCAGCATTAGGATTAATTGCATAATGACCCCGCCCCTCTCCAGCTGACGGGCAGACAAACAGTTCTTCAGTCACATCACCATCTTTGTATTGCAGGAGCAAATCGCACCAGCTATCAGGGGTAGGGAAGTCATAATCATAGTCATTAGCATATATCAGCAGTGCCCTTCCAAGCGCTCTTAAATTCGCTGCACATATCGTTCGATTGTATAATTCGCGAGCACGCAAAGATGTCTGAAGCCAGTACTTAGCCAAAATCGAAAAATCTATCATATTCACCGAGCTGTCTTGGTTGATATCGCCCTTCATCTGCCATTCGCTCAAACTTGCGTAAGCCGTCCCGCCATACGCACCCATATTAAGCATACCGCCGTTAGGCTGCCGCTCTTCCACCGGGTCCACCATAGGGTCACCGCCATCAATGCAGGGGCTGCTCACTTCGTCAAGGACCCATAGGTTATACATCGGTAGATACCGGCCTCTTTCGGAAAGAAGATGGTAGTCACCGTTGTTGGCATCGGCAAACAGAGGGTCGGCGTCTATATTACCATCGCTTTCGTTTCCATCTTCAACGCAGCTATAGCGTACGTGGCATTGAAAGATATCGCCTTCAACATTATTCCAGAAAATAATGCTTCTGATATCCGGCTCTGCCTCGGGATATGCCTTAATACCATATCTATTATCCACCACTGTTATATTGCTGATTGTCGGGGAACTGCCGGCAATAAAGATTCCGGCATAACTATTTCTTATGATAAAATTTTTCAGGATACTATCAGGGCCTTCGCCGTTGTAAAAAGAGACGGCCAAATCTCCATCGCCATCTATTACTGCTGCTCCATCCGTACCCTGCACCGTTATCGCCTTACCCATGAAGTTGACTTCCTCCTTGTAAACTCCAGGCCGAACCAGAACTATGTCACCAGTGCTTGCAGCATTGACAGCTTCCCTGATCGTCGGGTAATCACCTGTGCCGTTTGCATCTACAATAATGACCTCCGCGGCGCAGGGGATTGTAAAAAGCAGACTGATGAAAAGAAGAACTTCCAGTTTTTTCATATCTATGTCCTCCTTAGGCTGAATTTTTAGTATTTATTTATTATAGCATACCTTCGCTGCCGGTCAAGGCAAAACCGCGGAAAAAGTACGCTAAATATAAGCGGATGGATTTGCACCGTGGATACCTTCTCCGTTTTCCAGGCTCAAGCTGCACGGTGATGATAACTATTTTGTCAGACCCCGCAGATCTACGCATACTTCTCCTGAGCTTCGTAATAAAAGAAGTAAAGAGCTTAGCTGACTATGGCTCTTCGCTGATTTCCTGCTCTATCTGTTTTTCAAGGTTCGCAAGCTCTTCATCCATGTTCTCTTCGGTGATTTGCTTTTCCGCCTCTGCATCATATTCAGCCTGGGTTTTAACCTCTACATCGGTATCAGCATCACTTGAAGACTTGTCACATCCGCTAAGGTAAAAGGTACTTAGTGTTGTCAGGGCAATTATAATGAGTAGTTTTCGAAGCATGATTTTATTCCTTTGCAAATGGATATTCTTATTATGGTAACCACTATACTAATGCATCTCTATTTATGGATTCACCAAACTTATTCTTCGGTCTTTTCTACCTGCTCTTTGGCTTTCTCTGTTTCAGCCTCAAGTTTTTCCTTTGCTTTTTCAGCTTCGGTTTGGGCCTTTTCCTTTTGCTTGACAGCGCTTTTCTCTACAGTTTTCTTCAGCGTTTTACCTTCACCTGTTTCAATTTGTTGCATCGTTTCCATCATACGTTTCCGCTTGCTCTCGTAACGGCCTTGCTCTTTTCCTTCAAGGATCTTGAGTTTTTCAAGGACGGTTGTATTACCTTTTTTAGTGGCCAATTCCCTGATTCGTTTAAAATGAGCCTGGCGTTTCCGATACTTTGCTTCCTCACGAAGCATCTGCTTTTCAAGGGCCTTCGTTTTTTGTTGCTGTCCCTTGCCTTTTCCGATATTTTCCGCAGACTTCCCTTTAGCAGCACCTTTTTCCGGGGCTTTACCCTTGGCTTTTTCCTTGCCGCCCTGCTTTTCTTCTTTCTTAGCCTCGCCCTTGCTGGCACGGGCACGTTGTTTTTCAGCCTCAACTTTGCTCTTGCCTTTCTCTACGCCTTTTTCTGCAGTTACCTTTTTGTCCTCGGATTTGCCCTTATCCTGGACCTCCTTTGATTGCTTGTCCTGTCCGCCAGCACCTTTGCCTTTACCTTTTCCCTTTGCAAAGACAAAACTGCTGTTCCACAACAGAAAAAGCAAAACAAGCAGTGAGAGCATAATCTTTTTCATGATATGTCTCCTTCTATCTGATAATTATTATTTGAGTTGAGCTCAGCTACGCTGCCGGGCTTACAAACAAAATACTAAAATTACGTATTTACATGCCCAATGTAAAACTTAGCTTCGTTCTTTCCAAATTGACTTGCCTCGATGTCAGTACGGAACAATCCAACTTACATCTTCTTCCTGAGTGCATTATGCCTTAGTTGTCTTAACAAGTAAACATTACATAACCTCGCTTGTCAAGACATAAATATGATGTTTTTTTGCTATCTATCTGGCAGAAAATATCCCCATTAATCCGCTTCGATTAAAACATCAGCCCTATCGGGCACGTTCCACAACTGGGACAAGTCGCTTTTCACTATCCCGATAACATTTACCGCTGATGCTGCCCGTATTTCATTGGCTTGCGAAGCAGGAGTCGGCCCAAAAAATATACAAAAAGCACATCCGGTCGGCCAGTATCCCAATTCTCCTGCCTCCAGAACGTCCCGACTGTCCGCCTCAAGCTCAACCTCGACAGGAATTGAAAAATATATCTCACCGCCCCACCGGCTGCCCGTTGCTTTAATCGGAAGTGCATCAACAATAGACTTTGCCGTCGGACTGTCGTTAAGCTCCGCTGCGACCTGAATTTGACCCGCCGTGATTTTTATTGCCTTTGGCATTTATGCTCCTAATAGATTCTGCGGCCTTTCAATATGTTATTCCGAACAACATTTTATAATCTAATTTCCTTGATGTAAACTATCACAGTTATATAATTGCGAAAGTCTTACGAGAACTCATAATATGACGAAACTTAGCGTTAATCTAAATAAAATCGCTCTGCTGCGGAACCAGCGTGATATCGGAATACCGAGCATATTAGAGTCGGCCAAAACTGTTATCGAAGCCGGTGCTCACGGAGTAACTGTCCATCCCAGGCCCGACGAGCGACACATAAGATATGACGATGCCCGCCGGCTAAAAAAGATGCTTGCCGTCGAGTTCAATATAGAGGGAAATCCCTTCACAGGCAAACTAATGGAGCTTTTGCACGAGCTCAAACCCGACCAGGCGACACTGGTCCCCGATGAACCTGGCGCCAATACTTCCGACCACGGCTGGAACATGCAGCAAAACAAAGAACGCCTCGAACCGGTCATAAAGCAGCTTAAAGATTTAGGCATCCGTGTAAGTCTTTTTATGGACCCGGATAACGCAGGCATCCGGATGGCCAGGGAAATCGGAGCCGACCGAATCGAGTTATATACCGAACCCTATGCCAGAGCGTTTCGAACAAACGACAACATAGAGCAGACGCTTGAGCAATTTGCCGCCGCTGCCAGGTTCGCTAATGAAATCGGCCTGGGACTGAACGCAGGTCACGACCTGAACCTGAAAAATCTCGGAAAATTCTGCTTTGCCGTCCCTGGCATATTGGAGGTCTCCATTGGCCACGCCCTTATAGCGGAAGCCATCGAAATAGGACTCGATAATACGGTAAAAGAATATTTGAAGGTGTTAGCCCAAACTTAAAGGAGAGAAATATGTTTACAGGAGCAATGGTGGCGTTGATTACGCCTTTTCAGGATGGAATAATTGATTTTGAAACGCTTGATGAGCTGGTTGACTTTCAACTGGATAATGGAATAGACGGCATAGTACCGGTAGGCACAACCGGCGAATCGCCTACATTAAGTCACGAAGAGCATAAACAGGTTATTGAAAGAGTGGTCAAAGCAGTAGGCGGGAAAGTTCCCGTAATTGCAGGTGCCGGCTCAAACTCAACCGCCGAAGCAATCGAGCTGGCTGCATTTTCAAAAAATGTCGGTGCCGACGCAACCCTGCAGGTCGACCCGTATTATAACAAGCCCACGCAGGAAGGTTTTTATCAGCATTTCAAGGCGATAGCTGAGGAGGTTGACCTGCCGATAGTATTATACGACATACCCGGCCGATGCGGAGCCGGCATGACCCCTGATACAATAGTTCGCTTGGCTGAGTTTGAAAATATCGTCGCAATCAAAGACGCAACTGGACAAATGGACCATGTCAGCGAAATCGCGACCCGCTGTGACCTGACCATCCTCTCAGGCGATGATTCTCTTACGCTGCCCATCGCATCCGTCGGCGGCAAAGGCGTTGTTAGCGTCGTGGCGAATATCGTCCCCGCTGACGTCAAAGCAATGACTGATTTAATCCTCGAAGGTGATTTGGTCTCAGCAAGGCAGTGGCACAACAAGCTCTTTGCCTTATGCAGAAATCTTCTCAGCCTGTCAACCAACCCAATACCAATCAAGGCGGCAATCTCGATGCTGAATCTGGCTTCGGAGGAGATGCGTCTGCCTATGACGCCTTTGGACGAAGACAAGAAGGCTGTCCTGCGACAAACACTGCAAACTTACGGCCTGCTACAATAATGATGCCTTCTTTTCATTTTTCAGTAGGAGCGAAGATGAAACGAACCATTTTTCTCTTAAGCATCTTGATAGTTAGTGCTGTTGCCAGCGCCGGCACAGAGCTTGATATCAAAGGCAAGCAGTTTACCATTAACGGCAAACCGACTTTCCTATTGGGCATCAGTTATTACGGCGCGCTCGGTGCATCCAAGGATTTCATTCGCCGTGACCTCGACGATATGCAAAAATATGGCTTCAACTGGTTTCGCCTCTGGGCGACATGGGGCGCATTCGATAACGAGGTCTCGGCGGTTGACCCACAGGGAAAGCCGCGAGAGTCTTACCTTGCCAGGCTTCGATGGCTCGTGGCCGAATGTGACCGCCGCGGTATCATAGTCGACGTAACTCTTTCTCGCGGCAATGGTGTCACCGGCCCTGTCCGTCTACAAAGCACCGAGGCACTGCGTCGCGCCGCCAAAACCATTATTACATCGCTCAAACCTTACCGCAACTGGTATCTCGATATGGGAAACGAAAGAAACATTCGCGACAAGCGATTTGTTTCGACCGGGGAATTGGCCGAATTACGAAAGTTTATAAAAGGGCTCGATCCTGACCGTCTGGTTACAGCTTCATACGTTGGAGACATCAAAAAGGATGAACTGCAAAAGATACTTTTTCAAGCACGCGTTGACTTTTTGGCCCCCCACCGTCCGCGACACGCGAAATCAGCGGGACAAACCGCTGCTCAGACTAAAAAGTATTTCGAGCTAATGAAGCAGTTGGGTCGAACCGTACCGGTCCATTACCAGGAACCGTTTCGGCGGGGATTCACACCAAAGCGGTGGCAGCCGAATGCCGAACATTTTTTAGCAGACCTAAAGGCTGCATTAGAGGCAGGTGCTGCCGGCTGGTGTCTTCACAATGGCGACCAGAAGGACAAATCACAAAGCAAGCCTCGACGCTCATTCGATATGCGCGAAGCCAGATTATTTGACCAGCTGGACGAACAGGAGATGAAATTCATTCGACAACTCAATGCATTACTCTCTAAGAAGCCTCTTTGATTTTCGCTTCAAGCTCTTCGAGAGCAAAGTCTTCCGCAATAATAACGTGATTCCTGTCGGTCAAAACCAGTCGCGGAAGGGTCTCTATCCCCCAGAATTCTTTTTAGAAGCTCCTTATGTAATCTGCCAACGCCAACTGTTATAGAATGCCGTTTGGACCAGGCTTTAATCTGCTTATTCTCGCTGCCGGTGGCATCAACAAATATTACTAAATGACGATATGCCATAATTGGCCAAAAACTGCAAGCCCTACTTTTTAGTTTGTTCCTGTCTTACTTGCCACTCTTACCGTGCAGCCAGGAAAAAAGGCCGAGCCAAATTGGCCCGGCCCGTTTGCGCCCTCCATTCAAGGAGGACTATCATGTCGCCTTTTTGTGGTCCGTAAGGAAAAAACTTATCGTTCGATAATTATGAGTGTGACTCTCTTTGCTATTCTTCTATCACCATAGCTCCTTCAGGAACCTCAAACTCGAACAGATCATCCGGGAGGTTCTGATAATACGTGATCTTTTCCCCAACCAAGGTAGCCTGCCCTTCACAGTCGATATTTTCCATACGCTCACGTACTGATACGCGCCGCCCCTTACGAAGTACCTTGTCGATACGTCCATTATTGCCGGAGTGGAATCCGAGCAGCATGCTCTCCGTGGCCAATTGAATGCTTCCCCGTTCTACATTACTCCGAGTGAGATAGACACGGCCATTTGGATATGTTTTACTATTGCGTGACTTATCGTGTTGATAGAAGGACTTCCCATCGTACAGCCGGCTTCCATAGCCGTGGCCTTTGTCACGCCATGCTCCGCCAGGAGCCACGTTACCCCACCGGGTAAAACTCCAAAAACCTCGTTTGCCATCCCGTCGGAATTCATCCTCTGATTGCATCTTGCGCTTCATGGCCGGCTGTCCGGGTATGCTGTAAATCCTCACTATTTCTGAGAACGTGTACCTCTTGAAGATGATTGAATTCATCTTGTCTGCATTCTCGGCGTATTTGTCCAGCAACTCAAGAGCGGTGGGATTCTTCGCTGCTGCCAACTGCACTACTGCCAAACAAATCAGAGTTGTAATGATATATCTGCGCATAGTTATCTACTGCTGGTTTTCTTCGAATTAGAGTCAAAAACCAACTGACCGGACTTATCTACGACCTGGCCATCCCTCCACCTGTAACTACTCTTGCGTTTGACGCCTATGATAGAAACTACGGCTCCATTCTGCACGTCGTCAGGTGAAAAGGAGCCTAAGGCTTCATGATCGGGATTAAGCTTTACTTCAATCAGCTTCCCGCCGCCTTTTCCCCTATGGACATCCTTCGGATTGAAATATTGCGCCATCCTGCTGCTGTACTGCTCGGGTATCCATGCATTCTCAACTTTTTTGAAGTGCTGGACCTCGAAATGGTAATCGTACTTTTGGCCCTTTTTCAGGGTGAGAGACCCATTTTTGTCACCCGGCCTTCTGATGATAACGAGCTTCCGCACGTTGTGACCCCGTTCCGGGTCTATCCAGACCATTTGTCTGCCGTACCTGGTAACGGCGTCAATTACGTAACAATTCGCCCCCCCGACATTTTCCATACGCTCACGTACTGATACGCGCCGCCCCTTTCGAAGTACCTTGTCGATACGTCCATTATTGCCGGAGTGGAATCCGAGCAGCATGCTCTCCGTGGCCAATTGAATGTTTCCCTTTCTGACATTACTACGAGTGAGATAGACACGTCCATTTGGATATGTTTTACTATTGCGTGACTTACCGTATTGATAGAAGCACTTCCCATCATACAGCCGGCTTCCATAGACGTCGCCCTTGTCACGCCATGCTCCGCCAGGCACCACATTACCCCACCGGGTAAAACTCCAAAAACCTCGTTTGCCATCCACACGGTGTTCATCCTCTGAGTGCATTTTGCGCTTCATGGCCGGCTGGCCGGGTGTGCTGTAAGTCCTCACTATTTCTGACAGCGAGTACGTCTTGAAGATGATCGACTTCATCTTGTCTGCATTCTCGGCATACTTGTCAAGCAATTCAAAAGCGGTGGGTTTTTTCGGATTAGCCTTGCTTCTCGAAATTCCGAGCGAATAGACAGAGCCAGGAATTACACAAAACACAATTACGATTAGAAGTGTTCTTTTAACGTTATACATTGTTGCCTTCCTTGAATTTCAATTGCCTCTGTTCACATTAAAGATGGGCCATCATTTGAATTTGATCACGGCGTATCCGAAAGTGAGTTGCCATCCGGACTATTGGAATCATCCTTGTCATTGTCTTTGGAGTCGACATAGCCGACTGCATAGCCGCCGTAACCCATTGGTGCCGAGCCTTCGCGGCTTGCTCCGTAGAATACAGGCGCTCTTTTTGTGCTATCGCCGCCGGGATTAGCGCCGTAGCCGCCCATCATAGGTTCGGTGTCGGGCTCGTCAGAACGGGGTGGCGCGGTAGTGGATACGACGGGATGCGTAGCGGTCGTATCCTCGGCCATTATCATTTCCATCATCATTTCCCACTCCGACCAGTCTGTTTCATCTATCGTTTGGACTTTGCGGGCGGTTGGCCGGTTCTGTGCGGCGCCTGGCCGTCTTCTCGACGGACGTTGCCTGAATTCCTGAGTATTATACTGTTCTGATGGTTGCTTAACCTCAACCGGTCGAGTAACGTGCTTATAAGTAGCGACTCCACCCACGCTCACCACCGCCACAGCCGCAGCCGTAATAATCTTTACCTTGACCCCGGCCAGCACGCTGACCGCAGCCTTGGCCCCGGCGCCTGAGGCTGCTGCAGCGCCGCCGACTCCGGTGCCCGCCGCAGCCGTTCCACCCACAAGTGCCATCTTGCCTAATTCTTTCAATATAATTGCCGGCGCTGCTTCGACGACATTTTCCCCCAGCAGACCACCCAATGTAGCTACGGCCACTATTATCCCCCGCTTTCTTAGTCTTTCTCGTAGTTTTGCCACCCCGGATTCAATCCGCCGCGAGACGGTTGGCTGCGATATCCCCTTACCGGCTGCAATATCCGACATAGACCGACCTTCGAAAAAGTGCTCTATCAGAATCGCTTGTGTTTGCTCATCAAGTTCGCTCAGTCCTTCATCAACATACCCTGATATGTCCTGCCACTTTCTCACCTCCCGGCCCTTATTGGCTGCATATTCTGTTTCTCGCCGCCTTATTGAAGAATCCCTGCGAACAACATCAAAGGCTCTGCGTGTCGCCACCCTATGCAGCCAGGCCGGTACCGAGCCGGTAATATTCCCTGCATTCTGCAACAACTGGAAAAACGTTTCCTGCACCGCATCCGCTGCCCTGTCCCTGTCCGCCAGGATCCGCAAACAAGCCCCATACACCAGCCCCGCGTGCCGTTGTACAACTTCTGAAAACGCCTCCGCATCGCCGGTCTTTGCAAACCGGTGTAACAAAATAACTTCGTTCTCCAACATCAGTATATCTCCTTTCAGTATTCGACTTTTTTTAATCACTCATAAATAAGTCGTTCTGAAGACAGAGATTATTCAGAAAATTACTCTCCTACCCATTATTTTATCTATTAAGGGCCCCTTCCTCAAGCTAAAAACCCCCCTCAAAGCCAAAAAACATCAAATATTCACCTTTAACGCCTATACCACTGCTCAGCCTCACGATAGGTCCGCAACGTAGAAGTAATCATATTGCTGACCGTGTGATTTTTTCTCAAATACTCCTGGGCTCCTCTGGCAATTTTACGTGCCAATTCCCGTCTCCCGAACAACCGCTGCAAACTGTTATAGATGCTAAGCTCATCATCAGGATCAAAAGTGACGGCTGTTTGCTCCTCAATAATCAAATCATCGACACCGCCCTTACATGCTGCAACCGCCACACCGACACTCATTGCCTCAAGTAGTAAAGGATTAAAAGCAGTAGTGACTGCAGGCTGAATAAAGATATCGCCTGCGCCAACAACTGAACGCCAGGGCCTCAACCTCGGAACAATAGTAACAGTTTGCAAAAGGCCAAGTGCAGCTAACAATCTCCGCATCTGTCTCTCGGCCCGCCCGCTGCCTATCACAACCGACAAAAATTCATACCCATCAATTGCCAAACGTCTCACCGCGCCAAATATATTCTCGAACTCATCCACATTATTAAATGGATGAGCTATAACCATACTCGGCAGCCGGGAAGCTTCGCAAAAACAACCGCTGCTTTCTCCTATAAAAGTGCCGATATTTATCTGCTCGATACGTTCAGCATACATGGGGTAAACTTCCGTAACATTGGCCGCGATACTTTGAGCCGGCACAATGATTTTTGCACAATGGTTCGATGAAATTGAAAGTGGATGTATTTGCCTCTGATACGCGAAGTTTCTCCACCGCTGCTGCAGCGAATTAACCGTTAGTACGTAAGGCAAATCCAATTGACGAGCCAGATGTTTCGTAAGTCCCGCCTTGCTTTCACACAAACAGTGTAGAACAGTGGGCTTTAATCTGGTTAATTGCTCAACAAGTCCCTTTGTACTTAGGTGCCCCAGTAACGGCAGGTTAAAAGCCGGGTGCCTGACAACCTCAACCACCCCGGAGACAACAGAATCCATATCGCAGCTCGGCGGACAAACCAAAGCTACAGGAATCGACTCATCCGCCAACCCTACCAACAGATGCTCCAGAGATATCGAATACTCAAAGACTGTATGTTCCGATACAATCAAAGCCGGCCGAAGTGACCTCTCCGCAGCCGCCTCCGATGTCGAATGTCTTTGTTCTTCGTTCATCTGCTTGCCTTAAACACTATTTGAAACTACGTCCTGCAACGATAAAACATCGAATATAGATTGCCGATAAAACGACATAAACCGCCATTCCTAAACACTAAATGATAAATAGTAAACCATAAATAATCAATACCCAACAATCCAACCCACCTATCACCGTAATAAGATATCGATAGATACACATCTTACAGGTGTATACGCAATTCTATCGTACCGTGCAATATTTAACCTCGCGATTATTTGTGTGCTTGGTATAAATAATATTAACGACGAGAACATTTTATGAATAGACTACTGCTGGTTGCGAACAGATTACCGATAAGTATAACAAAAAGACTTGGAGAGCTTCGCTTCACTCCAAGTCCGGGCGGACTTGCTACCGGCCTGTCTTCACTATCCAAATCTTATGAGTGCCTTCTCGTAGGATTACCTGGTATTTTAAGATAAAGCTCAAAATAGCGTTTTAAGTACAAATATCCGCCCTTCATTCGTCATTTCTGTAGAATATTTAAAATTTTTAAATTTATACGCACAATCACCTGACTTTTATGGTAATATTAACTAATAAAGTAAGAATTGAAGGCAGGTTCAAAACTGTCATAATATATATTTGTTGCTATCATAAATTACTAAACTATTTCATACCAACTCCTGCCTTCCAATTTTAGTTTCTATCTTGTATAACGTACTGTACTTATCGCTCAGAGCGTTAGAAGGAGAAACGATGTGCAAAAGATGCGGAATGTGGGAGTTTGTTCATTTCTATCAATACATAAATAGACCCAATTCATACGAACCAGCTACAGGTGCGTCGCCTGTAGGTCATAATATATTTATCATAATTTTTGAAAGGGCTCAAAAATGAAGGAAAGAGCAAATATTTTAGCAATATTGTTTTTAGGTCTGGTAATCGGTCTATCCTCAAACACGGCCAATTGTCAGGACACTGTCAGTGTTGTCGCACTTGCCCCCAAGACTATATACACAAACACCCCTGTAACGGTCTCTGTCACAGTGGTAACCATCACTGACCGCAATCCAGCCGTCGTCCCTGTGGTTATACGGATAAGGTCAAACTCTATGCCAGGGCCTGGGCCGATTCCACCACCTCCCGGACCACCGCCTATACCAAACGAAACAACGCTGGAAGACACCTCGGAATCTTTACTGGTCTTCGAAGGTATCACGGATGACCGTGGGCGGCTTACTGCGCAGTTCGACGCCCCAGACGTCACACCGGGGAAATATATACTTGAGATAGAAGTAGAAGGTGTCGAAGAAGTCCTGGATGCTCAGGTTCAACTCCACAAAATGCCGGTTCTGTTCATCGAAACCGACAAACCCATCTACAAACCCAGCCAGACTATCCAGGGCCGTATTCTTGTATTGAATAATGAACTCCGGCCAAACTCCTCAAAAGTCGACGTCGAAATCACCGACGGCAAAGGAATCAAGATATTTCGAAAGGAACTAAAGGCAAACGCATTTGGCGTGGCTCCATTCAAACTCAATCTCGCCAACGAGCTAAATTTCGGTACCTGGAAAATTGCTGCCGAATCCGGGTCGGCCTCCAGTCAGATCGATATCCGAGTAGAAAAATACGTGCTTCCACGCTTTGAAGTCGAACTGGCCACTGTCAGAGATTACTTCCTCGTGGATGAAGATATGTTGGGTACCATTAACGCAAACTACTTCTTTGGCAAGCCCGTTGACGGTATCGTCGACATTCTGGCCAAACGCTATGTGGGCGTCTGGGAGGAATACGCAACTTATACTGCAACCCTAAACAACGGTAGTGCCGACTTTCTTCTGCCACCTGTAGGCTATGTAACCGGTACACATGGGGCCGATGGAGCAGGCAGCGTTCAGCTTGACGCTGTGGTTACCGATACTTCAGGCCACGAAGAAAAAACTACGAAACTAATCAAGATAGTCGACTCTACCATCCAAAATCGACTCATTGCATTGTCAAAATCCATCACTCCGGGCCAGCCATTTGATGTCCTCCTTGTCGCTACAACGCCCGATGGCCAACCCGCCACTGTCTCAGCAGAGATCACATGCGAATATTTCGATTATATTACGCCTCCTCAACAACCGTTGCCTCCACCACCGATTATAGAGAATTCACTGTTATACAACTCAACGAATACCGAATCTGGGTTGCTCTCTACTGACACCCGTGTGCTTCCCAGTGTCAACGGCTCTGCCACTATCTCGTTTAATGCACCTGAGAGTACCACCTGCGCATATATACAAAGCTCGGTTAGTGTAAACGGTGTTGATGCCGACGATAAATTGACCCTTTATGCAACCTACTCCCCTACCGACAGCTTTTTACACCTTAGACGAGTTTCAGAAACTCCCATCCATGTTGGAGATATCGTAACTATCGATGTCTTCCAGACGCACGAGGTGACGGTCTATTACGATGTCTATGCAAACGGCCGCACTGTCTGGTCTGATGCCACAACCTCTCCTCAAATCGTATTCCAGGCTACACCACAGATGGTGCCCGCTGCGAAGGTTGTTGCCTACGCTATTAATCCTAACAATGAGGTATCGGCTCAGATGTTATCGTTTGAAGTGGCATTGGATAATGCCGCAGGGCTCAAAGTTGAGTTCGATGCTAACCAGGTCCTCCCCGGCGATCCGATCCAGGTCTCCGTTAAGGCTGATACGGAGGCGATGGTAGGACTTGCCATAGTGGATGAGTCGGTTTATGCCCTAAACGATGGCCGTCTCAATATGAGCGAGGTATTTAAAGAACTTGAAAGTCGGTTCATGGAATCCCAATCGGAGGTGCATCAATCAAACTACGGGGCTTACGAGGTATTTGATGAGGCAGACCTCCAGGTGCTGGTTTCTAATGCTATTAACGTACCATATGGTCGATTCGGTGGAGGTGGCCCTGGTGGCGGAGGTGGCCCTGGTGGCGGAGGTGTCGGAGTTGGCACTGGTGGCGGAGGTGGCCTGCCTTCGGATATTCCCGATCCATTAGCCGAGGTGACCCGTATCCGCCAGTTCTTCCCGGAAACATGGCTTTGGATGCCTGATCTACTAACACAGCCGGATGGGACCGTCACTGTTGACCTTACAGCCCCCGACAGTATCACCACCTGGCGGCTGCACGCGGTCTCTACGTCCGACAATGGCCTCGGAATCTCTGAATCCGAGATTCTCGTATTTCAGGAATTCTTTGGTGAGCCGGACCTGCCGTATGCCGTTACACGCGGTGAACAGTTCCCTGTACGAATCCAGATATTTAACTATCTCGATACGCCCCAGCTCGTCCACGTAGAACTGGCCAACGCGGAATGGTTTGACCTGCTCGAAGACGGTACCCAGCAGGTATCTGTCAACGCAAATTCAGTCGGATTAGCATCATTCTTAATCCAGCCAACTGCTCTCGGGCGACATACCCTCGAGGTAACACTACGCTCAACACTCCGTGCCGACGCTGTACGTAAAGAACTCCTCGTCGAACCTGAGGGCACCCAGCGCGAACTTGTGAACAATGGAATGATTAGTGCAGGTAAGAAATCAACGCTGGATACTACCATACCTGACTACTGCATACCCGGTTCAGAAAAGCTACTTCTAAGCATCACACCAAGCCTTGTTGCCCAGAGTATCAACGGCGTTGACGACCTGCTGCACATGCCTTACGGCTGCGGTGAGCAGAACATGATCTTCTTTGCACCGGACGTCGAAATCCTCCGCTACCTCGATGCGACTGGACAATTGACACCTGAGGTCCGCGCCAAAGCCGAATATTTTATCACCACAGGTTACCAGCGAGAACTAACGTACCGCCGACAGGACGGCTCATTTTCCGCGTTTGGCGATGGAGATGCATCAGGCAGCCTCTGGTTGACATCTTTTGTTCTCGGTACTTTCAGCGCTGCTCGCGACGTACAAACGGTAGATGAAACGGTTCTCAACGATGCTGCTGACTGGATTGAATCGCACCAATTGTCAGACGGGTCATGGGAACCTGTCGGATTTGTACACCACAGGGACATGATGGGTGGTGCTACGGGGCGCTTTGCTCTCACCGCTTTTGTTACAATTGCCCTAACCGACTATGGTACGGCTTCATATGATCCTCTGGCAGATGCCACTCAATATCTCACAAACAATCTGCCTTCTGTTCAGAACAACCCCTATGCGCTTGCCATCTCAGCTTTGGCCCTTGCGAGAGTCAACAACAGCGCTGTACATACGGTTGTTGGCCGACTGCTCGAAATAGCCATCAGAGACGGTGAAGGTATCCACTGGGAGCCTCACGCCGTCGAGACCACGGCCTATGCAGCCCTGGCTATGATGGAACTCCAGAAGCCCCAGGCCAATGATGCCATCAAGTGGCTTGCTCTGCAGCAGAACAGCCGTGGAGGATTTGGAACCACGCAGGACACCGTCATGGCCCTGAAGGCTCTAATGACCGCGGCCCAAATGCAAACACGCAATGTAAACCTAACTATAACCGCTACAGCCATTGATAGTAATGTTGCTGCCGACGCTACAGTCCTGGCTCAGTTCAACATTGATAGTAGCAACTTCGATGTGTTACAGATTGCGGAATTGTCTTCGGTAACCGGCATTGAGCTAAGCGCCACCGGCTCTGGTGAAGCCCGTTTCCAACTGGTTCGGCGATTCAATGTCTCCCTCGCCAACCAGATCATTGAAAACAATATGGCCCTTCAAGTGAAATACGATACAAACAACGTCCACGTGGACGATATCGTGAACGTTACTGTAGTCGTCCGTTATTTTGGCCAGGCCGGTGAGTCCGGAATGATGATTGTCGATGTAGGTGTGCCCACAGGATTTTCTCCCGTACAAGAGTCCCTCGACGCCCTGATTGAGGCCGGGATTGTAAGCCGGGTTGAAGTAGCTGGGCGGAAGGTCATACTTTATGTCGATGGCCTGACCAGTGGCCAGCAGCGTACATTCTCGTTCCAGGTCAAGGCACGTTTCCCTGTACGAGCCGTTATCCCCGACAGTAGTGCATATCTTTATTACGAACCAGAAATACGCGCCGAGGACCAGGGCACAAAAATTACAGCAGGTTTCCCTGATGCCGGCCCTGACAAGACTGTCTACGCCGGTCCTGATGGCTTTGCCCAGGTAACTCTCGATGGGTCTAACTCCTTCCAAGGCAATATTGACGGGCTGACATTTAACTGGAATTGGTGTGTTGCCGGCAACACTTTAACTGCAAGAGGTCACATAGTCACAATTCAACTAACCGCTGGCAGGCACATCATTGCGCTAATTGTAAACGATGGTATTCGTGATTCTGCACCGGACCACACCATTATAAACGTGATAGAGTCAATGGAATTGCCTCTCCACATATTCCCAGGAGGAATCAACCGTTATAGCAAGATGCCGAATATTTTGGCACTGCTTCGAATGTCCGATGGTGTCACCCAAGACCAAATCGATCCAAATCAGACACTTTTACTTCATCCACTTAATATTGAACCCGAACATCAACATATTATTCAATCAGGTCTAAGCGGCAATCAACGTACGAGCATCTTTGCTTTCTTCAATAAGGCTGACCTGACCCACGCTGTACCCGATGACGGCAGGTTGGAATTGAATCTCGTCGGTCAGTTAAAGACCGGTCAATTCTTCTATGGTACAGACACTGTCAGAATAATCAGTGGCGGCAGTGGCCTTCGTAAAGGTCTTCACGATTAAATTTTTCCGATATTTGTCTTGTATATTCAGGGAAGGAGAGGAGTAAGGAAGGGCTGGAGTTTTGAAAAACTACCAGCCCTTTATATTTTTTGCTGACCTTATACCCAAACAAGTGTAGAACCGAAGAAATCTATTTGTAGAAGGTATAAAAATAAAAAAGCCAGATTCTAACAACAGAAGAACCTGGCTTCGGAGGAGGGTGATGAAAAGCAATAAAATGCAAATGATCAAAAAACTCCGAACAATAATCTATTTTTTATTATAGCTTTATTCTATTAAATCGATAAATTATCTAAGATTTCTTTAATGAAAATGTCGAATAGTCGTCCTTTTTTACCAATAATCAACCTTTAAAGGGTCAAAATTTTAAAATATTTTTCTTTTTCGTTGAAAACATCTATATTTAGCCTAAAAACCAACATAGTTTACGCTTGATAAACAAATTTTGTTCTCATATTTTAACTCATAAGCTGTTATTTATTGTCAAATTTAAGAAAGAACTGGTATGAATACCAAAATTACAATTTCAGACCTTCTGGTAGAAAAAAACCGAAATCACAAGATTATTGCAGTCAGTTGCTACGACTATACAACAGCCAAACTTGTTTCTCAAACAACTGTGCAGATGATATTAGTGGGCGATTCCGCTGCCCAGGCTATGCTCGGCTTCGATTCAACCCTGCCAGCCACTATGGATTTTATGGTTGCTATAACCGCGGCGGTACGGCGAGGGGCGCCGAATGTATATCTGGTCGCTGATATGCCATTTCTATCCTACCAGGTCGGCAAAGCAGAGGCGGTGAAAAATGCAGGCCGTTTCGTGGCTGAAGCCGGCGCACAGATGATAAAAATCGAAGCCAGCGGAGCCTATCTCGATACAATAAAAGCAGTTAGCGATGCTGGTATGGCTGTTATGGCCCATATTGGGATAAGGCCGCAGACCATTAGTAAGGTTGGCCGATTCAAAGCCGAGGCTACCACCGCTGAGATGGCTTTGGAGTTGATAGCCCTTGCCGACCAGATGGTCCAGGCTGGTGCCGGTTCGCTACTGATTGAGGGAACCGCTGCAGAGGTAGCCGGGATTATTACAAAACGATTCCAACTACCGGTAATCGGCTGTGGCTCCGGGCCGGACTGCGATGGGCAGGTATTGATTGCACCGGATATTTTGGGGTTGACACAAGGTCCAAGCCCAAAATTCGCAAAGAGTTACAGCAATTTGGCTGATGATATAATCGGTGCATTTAATAACTACAGCAAAGAGATAAAGAGCGGCATATTCCCTGACAAGGCGCATAGCTACCACATGAAAGCCGGCGAACTTGTGAGGCTGCAGGAATTGCTGAAAGATAAACTTTAGGCGTATATTGTCCACAACGATTTCGTGTAATGTGAGCGACGGAAGGTTGGACCATCCTCAACCGAACTTGCCGGCAGTTTATTCCTCATCTTCCGGACAGGACATAACATAGTCGAGGACATCGCTTAGATTAGCTGTTGCGACGGCGACGACACAATCGGCAGCACCATAATAGAGATTGAGCTGATCGGTCTCTTTGTGAACAACAGCGCCTGTGGGAAATACAACGTCATCGGCATCACCGACACGCTCGTAAGTAGCACGCGGCCCCAAAACCCATTCATTGCCTCGACGCAAGACTCTCCACGGCTCCTCCAAATCCAGAAGGGCCAGTCCGACGCGGTATATTGAGCCTGATGCAGTCATGCGTACACCGTGATAGAATAAAAGCCAACCTTCCGGAGTCTCTATGGGTTGACAAGCCAGACCTACTCTATGGCAGTCCCAATAAGCATGACGAGTTCTAATCAGTAATCGGTGATCACCCCAATGCTTCAAATCAGGTGAAAAGCTGATCCACATGTGAGCCTCACCTCGCACGATGGGGCGGTGAATCAGTGCGAATCGTCCCCTGAATCTGCGAGGAAAAAGGCAGGCATCTTTATCCTCCGGAGGCAAAAGAGAACCCAGACGGGCAAAAGTACTAAAGTTTTTAGTAATTGCCAGCGACACTACGGGACCACCTTCACTAAATGAGACATACGTAATGGCGAATTGCTTCTGCTCCTCAAGCCAAATAATTCGAGGATCTTCCAGACCGAATTTTTCCTCACGAGAATTTTGATCAGCTTCAAGGGTTGGGGCGGAATCGATTTCCCAGTTCGTGAATCCATCAGGACTGCGAGCAACGGTCAAATGTGAAAAGCCCCGCATGTCCTCGACGCGAACCAACAGCAGTGTCTCCGTGTTTATCTTAACTGCCGCAGGATTAAAGACCGAATTTATCGGGTAGGGCCAATCTTGTTGTGTTAATATCGGATTACCCTTATACCTCTTAAAGAGATTGTATGCTTTTTCCTGTTGTAAAAATTTGCTCATTGTTTCAGCCCTAAAATAGCAAGCTCATAAGCATCACATAAATGCAAAAGGCCCCTTTGTTCTTTTGCACCCCTGTTCTTTGTCTATTATCTAATTTTAATCGGCAAAATGAACATTTGAATGTAAATCAAAGTACGAATTATTATCTTATCTTCTGTCTGTATCGCGTATTAAGCGACAAATCACGAAGCTATGCTTTTACCAACTGTGTTTCGTATAAACTTTGATACAATGGGCAGGTTTGTATCAGTTCATTGTGCTGACCCTGAGCGATAATTCGGCCATCATTCATTACTACTATTACATCTGCGGTAATAACGGTACTGAATCTGTGGGCGATTATAAAACTTGTCCTGTCCTGCATAATTTTTTCGATGGCACTGTGAATTTTGGCTTCGCTGTCGGCATCAACGTGGCTTGTTGCCTCATCATAAATTAGAATTGCAGGGTTCTTCAATATCGCCCTGCCTATGACAATTCTCTGAAGCTGACCACCACTGAGGCCGGCACCATGCTCGCCGATCATTGTCTCATAGCCGTCCGGCAATGGAGAAATAAATTCGTGGGCATAAGCACGCCTGGCTGCAGCTATTATTTCTTTCCTGGATGCATCGGGCCTGCCATAAGCAATATTGGCTGATATTGTATCATTGAAAGTTACTACATTTTGAGTGACCAGTCCTATCTGACTTCGCAAACTAAACAGAGTTGCATCACGAATATCTCCGCCGTCAATCAATACCCTTCCGCTGTCGGGGTCATAAAACCTCGGTATCAAATTCGCAAGTGTTGTTTTGCCTGAGCCGTTTGGCCCTACGATAGCAACATTATGCCCCGCTGGAACAGAAAGATTAACTTCCTTCAAGGCCGGAGTTTCTGCCTTTGGATAGGTAAATACAACGTCTATGAATTCCATTCTATCTTTCAAGGGTGCAAGCTCAAAAACGCCCCGTACTTTCAAAAGAGGCAGGATCGTTCCTATACTGAACGCAAACAGCAGACCTATCATCATAGCACTTACTACGATGATGACCAGTCGGTGCCATTGAGGCCAAACATACTTGAATATTCGCTTGAAAGCCTTCATTGCTCGTTTCTCTTTTCTTGCATCTCGTATTTTGCTGTCTCGAAGCTCCACGAGATACAGCCCGAAAACAATAGCAAACTCAGGACTGCCAGTCAAGTACAAAGACTTTCTTGACGGAAAAAGGCTTTTTTGCTATATCTTTGCTCTTTTAGGAAGATATCGAATGAAAATCGACCATTTAATCCTGGGTGCGTTTGAAACCAACTGCTACATCCTTCGCAGCGCCGAATCTGCAAAAGACTGCCTCGTTATCGATACTGGCCTGCAGGCAGACCAGCTTGTCAAGTTTCTTAAGCAGCATAATTTAAATCCTGTGGCGGTTGTTCTAACTCACGGCCACCCGGACCACGCTGCCGGCGTTACCGCATTGCGCCAGAACTTTTCCGATATTAAGGTTTGCATCCATAAACTCGATGCCGACATGCTAACAGGCCAACAGAGCAATTTCGGCCTTTTGATGGGCGGTACATCCGACACCGGGCCGGCAGATGTGCTTCTTGAAGAGGAAGGTGTAATCGAGCACGCTGACATAAAGCTGCACGTCCTCCATACCCCGGGCCATACATCCGGCGGTATATGCCTGTATTCAGAGGAAGAAGGGATTGTTTTTACTGATGACACATTGTTTGCCGACTCGGTAGGACGGACCGATTTAGGCGGCAATATGCCCCAGCTAATAAAGAGCATAAGGGAAAAGCTGTTTACGCTGCCCGATGACACCAAAGTCTATCCCGGCCACGGCCCCGAAACTACAATAGCACACGAAAAAGAATACAACCAATTCCTGCAATAGCCAAATTGTTGATTAATACTCTAATCCGGAGATTCCTCCATAAGAGTCTTTACACTTTCGATACTCTCTACGACAAGAGGATACACCTGACTTTGTTCTTCACAGGTTATTATCCAGTCGTTTTTGTCGGGCTCACCCGCGTCGCCGCATCCATTTGTCTTCTGTAGAATATCGTGTTCAAGTTTACTCAGTGCATCCTCGTAGAGTCCACCATATATCATCTCCAGCACTTCATCTATCTTGTTCAATAGAGCGTTCTTCATATTCTCATTCTTCAGACTATTTGGGTCAAGCATGATATCCACAGCATCAAGCAGCGTTCCCTGCATCGAGGATTCCACATTCGAGAAGTCACTTTCAATAATAACACACGGATCGGTATAAGTGACCGACCAATCGTGCAGTGCCGGCGTTACATTTGAGTTATCCGTTGATAAATTGGCCCGCAGTTTAATTGCTGTAGCTGCGATTTCGCTCAAGTCACATCCGCTATTAACATCTTCTATAATGATGCTATCGTTGAATCCATCAAGAACATCAACGCTCACATTTGTATCGGTTGGCAGTGTCGCTGTGAAGCTTAAATCAGCCCAATCCCCACCAACGGGCAATTCGATGGTCGTTGAAACAATATTGCCTGAATGATACCCGGCATCTACTATTCTCTTTAATGAAAAACGCTGGTAATAAGTTGTGTTACTTGTAAATGGTCCGGTTATTGCCGGCAGCCAGGAAGGACTACTACTATAATAATCTCGAGCCCCGATTTTCTGACCCCAGCTAATCCAGGTTGTGTTTCTGGTGTTGTACAGATAATGAAAACCTGCGGAACAGCCAATACCCATGGCATAGTATTTGTTCTTTTTAATGGGAACCGAAATCGTTCCTGAAGAGTACCAATTCCATGCAGTACTTGTGGTTACCGGCGCATTATTTTTGTGAATACGATGATAGGTACCTGTTTTTGAGCCAGCTTCATATACAGAGAAGACAACTTCATTAGCACCACTCCCAGGGTCAATGTAATGTCTGATATTCGTAAGTTCACAATCATACTTGAATTTGAAGTAATTAACAGTACACGCGGCGTACACCGAATCCATACGTTGATCCATATCTCCAACATAATTACTGGTACTTTGTGTTTTCTGCCCCCGGACTAAAACAACATCACCCGGCACAGTCTCAGCACTGACATTTTCAAGGGCGTCGTTTTCAAATTCATCCTTGCTTGTCTGGACCCATCTCTGGATTCTTGGTGCTCTGCCCTTTACACGATACCAGTATTGCTGCCACAAATTCAGATCCCAAAACGTGCAATTATTATCCACAATCCATCCACTGGTAGCAGTGATGTTGGTAAAATTTGGTTCATTGGCACATTGAGCGAAGTATTTGTCAGCATTAGGAACGTCATCCCACGAAATAACATTGCTGCTGCCTAAAGTCACTTCAGGCTCAGCATGAAGAACGGGTGTTAAAAGCAAAACGTTATAACTCCACCTTATTGGTATGGGCCAAAGGTCATTGCCATTAGCGTCTTCTATATTGTTTGGTTCCGGAGAAAGACTAACATCCAAAGCGCCATCAGCTAAACCCGTAATCGGAAATCGCCAGGTTCTTGCACCCAAATAGGAGGGCTCAGCTACTGCCGCGTTTACAGAAGCAGTGTTACTTAGAATCATATCATTTGAATCTACACCGAATACTTCTTTTGTAAAAGTCACATCGATATTGATGTCACTCTTTGTAATCACCGAGCTTGCTGTTGGCTTCAGAGATGAAACCATCGGCACAATGTATTTCTCCCACCATAGCCTGGGATAATCATGACCTTCGTCTATAGTCCAAATCGGCGTATTAAAGTCCCAGCCGGCATCTATGAAGGTATTCGCATCCTGCATCCGGGCGGTTGGCAAACCTGTCCCATCACCACTGGTAGTCTGCCCACTCGTTTCAATATCCCAAAAACACCCCTCCACTATTCCCCATCCCCACGAACCACTAAATCCCCCACCATCGATGGCATATTCAACTTTAGCAGTCGAATAGCAATTTCTTGTGGTCTCTCCCTCCTCAATTGCTCCCATGAATCCACCAACGTTCCAAGAACCGACTACGCGGCCCTGAGCGTAACTGTCTTGTACCCACCCATCATTCTCGCCTATACACCCTCCTACCCACTGGCCTCCCTGAACGTCACAGTTTGCATAACATTCAGAGACCGTCGCGTCCCAGTTGGTTCCACCGAGAAGCCCTCCCACACTGTAACTTCCTCGTATCTCAACCGACCTGGCCCAACATCGTGTTACCTGGCCGGCGTACACATACCCGACAACTGCTCCGACACGTCTACGTCCCGAAACACTTCCACCTTTAACTCCACAATTCTCTACACTTCCTCCTCTCATATAAGAAACCAGCGGACTGGTCAAACAGTATGAAGAAGTACCGGTATAGACCACATTAGGTTCCAGCAGAACTACATTTCTGACTTGACCACTGCCATGAATATAAACAAATATTCCAAACTTGTCTTCGCTGTTGCTGTTATACGTAAAATTGCTTATGGTATGACCATTGCCGTCAAAAACGCCGCTGAAAGCCTTTTTGTTATAATAGCTGTGGTAATAGCCGATCATATTAAAATCGCTTCCTACAAAACTACTCAGGTCAATATCCGCCATCAGCTTGAAATGTTTGTTCCAATCACCTTGATTCGCCCCAATTGCGTTCATCTGGTCTGCGTTATAAATTAGATATGGGTACTCAGCGGTTCCACTGCCCCCGCCGTATTTGCCCTTAGCCGACAAACCACAACAGCAGATAACTATAACTACAGTGATTTTCTCCAACAAGCTTGAATTCCTCGTCTCACTCATCCTACTGTCCTCTAGCCCCCATATTCCATTATTAAGCCGATTTTCGCCAAAAAAAACGGCCCACAATCGCACAAAACAGCAAAGAAAATCACTCATAGATGCTAAAAAACAAACTTATCATATTCCAACAAATTTGTCAAGTCTATACACAAAGAAATTCTGTTAAATTTTTCATGTTACAAGCGTATTAAAAAGCCAATTTCTGGCAAAAGAGTATCTGGCACCCTTAAAGACAAGTGCGGTAATTCAACCTATGTAAAATGAGCACACTCAGCAGGCTTATCAAAAGGGTGTAACCTTTAGGTTACACATGGCGTATAAATAGATAAAGTAATGTATACTTTCGTGCAGATCATGTTATAATTACGCCGATTGGAAAGGAGTTGAAACTATGAAAAAGCTGCTAATGGTAATAGTTACGAGTGTTTTGGTCGCGGAAGGGCCTGTTCTGGCCGGTCCTTTGGTTATGAGTCAGGTTAGCGGTAGTGCAAGTTGGGTGGTTCACGCCAACCAGCAGCAGTTTAAGAAAACACAGACCGGTCAGCTTATACGAAAAGAAATGGTCAATCTGGGGATTGAGGAGAATCTGTCAAACTTCGCCATGATATTTTCCTTCCACCCACTCGACGATGTCCGGGACGTTACGATTTACGGCACCGGCAAAGACCGCGAAAAGGCCGTGGTTCTGATTGATGGCTTCTTCGACAAAGAAAGGATTTTATCTCTTCTGCGTACGAATCCCCAGTATAAAGAGATTAAATACGGCGACGTCGTAGTTTATCAATGGTTTGATGAGAATCAGAAAGACCCTAACCAGATGATGTACGGCTGCTTTTACAAGGATGACCTCATTGTTATGGGGTCAGGTCTGGAGCCAGTAAAGCAGGCAGTGGATGTCCTCAAGGGTAAGGCAAAAAGCGCAGCAAGTGATATTTTTAGTAAGACTGCTCTGGATGCCAAAGGCGCCTTCTTCCAGGTAGCCGGCAACAGTGTTGGTGAAATGGTCGGACAGGACCCGGGAGCGGCAGCGCTTAAGCAATCAGACCAGCTTGGACTGGCCGTTGGAGAAGTCGACGGTGCATTCTTCATCGAATTGGGCTTGACCGCAGTATCAGAGGAAGCGGCCCAGGCTATAACCCAAATTCTGGAGGGCATTCTCGCATTTGCGTCACTTCCAAATGAAGAACAGCCAAACCTGGCCGAACTGGTCAAAAAGGTTAAAATAAACTGCGAAGAGAAAACAGTTAAGGTAAAATTCGAGTCGGCACCTGAAGTGGTTGTACAGTTTCTAAAAGAAGAATGGCAAAAAAACCAACAGTAGGACAGTTAGGCGTTGTAGGAAAAGATTCTCACCCTCAACGCCAAACCCTGCGGGCTCTGAGCGCCGAAGAATTGGCTCGGCTGGCACAGAAGGGTTGCCGGGAATCTTTCGCAGAACTCGTCGAACGTTATGGTATCAGCCTGTTCAAGTTCCTTCGCTATAAGACCAACAATCTCCAGGATGCAGAAGACCTGGTTCAGGAATCCTTTATCAGGGCCTACGAGAACATTCATCGCTACAAAGATTCATGTAAATTCTCGACCTGGCTTTTTACAATAGCTGCGCGCTTGGCATACAGCCACTTCCGCAGGTCACGCTCTTGTCGGACACTCGGGGAGATTGAGTCCGAGGACCTGCAACCGGGGCAAATGATTGTAGAGCAGGAATCGCATGAGTGCCTTTGGGCAATGGCCAGAGATTTGTCAAAAAATCAGTACCAGGCATTATGGCTCAAATATGCCCAGCATATGTCAATAAAAGAAATCGCGATGGTTTTAAGAAAATCGCAGGTCAATGTGAAAGTGCTTTTGTACAGGGCCAGGATAAATCTGGCAAAGAGATTACAGAATGTGGATGTAGAAAACGAAGTACAGGTCAATACGTCCTCTAATGAAATATTATCTTTTATGAAAGTTGAAGGTGCATAATGGTCTGTTGGTTGTTTAGATTGATGATTTCCCACACGGCCGATAATGATAACCAGCCGTCGGGTATAATCCGGGAGCATATGTGTCACTGTGCCGATTGCAGAGAATTTTATAAGACATGTCAATCATTGGGTGAACAATTAACGCTTCAGGCATCTGCATCCACGCAAATGTCCGGTCGGCTCAACGATCACATTCTCAACGCTATACCCAGCAGACGGACAGAAACACACAATGTGAGAATGAAATTGTGGATTATGGCGGCAGCTGCCTGTCTGGCTTTGATTGTTCTGATTGGTGCTTCTTTGCTGGTCTTGAAGCCCGATGGTCGAAACAATGTTCAACCAAGCCAGGACCAAATGACCGTTGCGATTCAGGAACTTCGGATTCTTTACAGGCAGGTAGGCCAGGATCTGCCGGTTACATGGCCGGGCGTGATTGAAAAACCTTTGGCAAATGAGCTTGAGAGCCTCACGAACGACACACAGTCAGCAGTGCGATTCCTGGTTGCATGTGTAGCCGTGGACATAGCTGACACCAAAGGAAAGTCCCTGAACTGAATGGCCAAGATGCAGACTATAGCCTGCTATTATTAAAAGTTGTTATTGAAATATTCAGGCTTGCCGTCGTCACTGTCATAATTTTTGGAATCTTCGCTGTCGGAGCTAATTTTAATTCGCTTTATGCACTCTGCCTTCTTCGTGTTGCTGTCAACGGTAACGAGGATTGAATTAATTTTCACATTGCCGGTCGCTATCTCGAACGGAAAAGGCATCTGCGTTCTAAACGACTTCAAGACGCTTTCAACCCCCCGCCCGAGTACCGAATCGTGTGCACCTGTCATACCAATATCAGTAATATAGGCAGTGCCCTTTGGCATGATTCTTTCGTCAGCGGTTACAACGTGTGTATGAGTGCCGAAACATAAGCTAACGCGACCGTCAAGATGATAGCCCATTGCGATCTTTTCGCTGGTGGCTTCGGCATGGAAGTCAACGATTATGATATCGGCCTTTTGCTTCAGTTGCGGCAAAATTCTATCAATAGTATTGTATGGACAGTCAGCCGGCTTCATAAAAAGCCGACCTATCAATGCGACGACCGCTACCGTTGGTCCTTTACTGGTTTTGTAAACTCCAAACCCCCTGCCGGCCGCCGGCTCGGAATAATTCGCGGGACGGGCGATATTCTCCGCTGTTTCCAGCGTTTTGATTATATCTCTTTTGCGGTAAGTATGGTCACCTAATGTGACCAGGTTTACGCCATATCGCAGCAGCTTGTCGTATATTTGTGGTGTGAGGCCGGAACCGCCCGCAACGTTTTCAGCGTTGACTATTACGCAATCGATACTCAACTCTCTAACCAACGACTTTATCTTGTCGGCAATGATACGCCTGCCGGGACGACCAACTATATCACCAACACAAAGTATATTCAGCTTCATAGATTCCATCCGCTATTTGTTACTTGGCGTACTCGATGCAACGGACCTCACGCAGCAGCGTCACCTGGATTTCGCCGGGATAGGTCATCTCACCTTCAATCTTGGTGGCAATGTCACGGGCAATCTTCATTGCTGCATCATCGCTCACTTCCTCTGCATCGACAATGACGCGGATTTCTCGACCGGCCTGAATTGCGTATGCATTTTTAACTCCCTTGAAGCTGCCGGCGATGTCTTCAAGCTTCTCAAGACGCTTGATATACCTTTCGAGCGTTTCCCTTCTGGCACCGGGTCGGGAAGCGCTAATTGCATCGGCAGCGGAAACCAGCGGAGTATAGGGGTTGTCCGCTGGAATATCGCCATGATGTCCTTCTACGGCATTTAGCACGATTGGCGACTCGTTAAAACGCTTGAGGTAATTTTTACCTATAACGGGGTGACTGCCTTCAACCTCATGGTCAATGGCCTTGCCGATGTCGTGCAATAGTCCCGCACGCCTTGCTATTGAGCCGTCAAGACCAAGCTCATCGGCCATTACCTGTGACAGATAAGAAACTTCAACGCTATGGCGAAGCACATTTTGACCATAGCTTGTCCTGAAGCTCAAAGCACCGATTAAACTGAGTACCTTGTTGCTCAATCCTCGGACGTGAGTCTCGACAGAAGCGTCTTTGCCAATCTGTAACAGCTTATTATTGACCTCTTTTTTGGTCTGGGCGACGAGTTCCTCGATGCGGGATGGATGTATTCGCCCGTCTTGTATAAGACGTTCCATCGAAAGGCGGGCAACTTCACGCCTGACAGGGTCGAAGCCGCTTACAACGATCATTCCGGGAGTGTCATCGACGATGACATCAACGCCTGTAGCCTTTTCAAATGCCCGAATATTGCGCCCTTCTCTACCGATAACTCGGCCCTTCATATCGTCATTCGGAATATCGACGGTTGAGACAGATACTTCGCACGTCTGTTCTGCGGCATAGCGCTGAATCGCGGTGCTGATAACTTCACGGCATTTTTCAATAGAAGTCTCGTTACATTCTTCGAGCTTACGTTGAATCAATGCGGACATCTCATGCTCACACTCGTCTTCGAGCCGTTTTAAGAGCAACTCTTTCGCCGATTCGATGTCCATTGCCGTGATCTTAAGCAGTTGGTTTTTCTGCTGTGCCATCAATACCGAAAGTTGTTTTTCCTTAAGGCCGATATTGTGCACTCGCTTCTCGGACTCTTTTTCCTGCTGTTTTAGTTTACTATCTCGATTCTGGAGCTGTTCGGCCTGACGATCGAGGATATCATCACGTTTGCTCAATCTCATTTCGGTCTCGTTCAGCTTGGAACGAATTTTGTTCGCCTCGGATGCGAATTGCTCTTTTTTCTTGATCGTCTCCGCAGCAGCATCAATCTGGGCCGATTTAATTATGTTCTCTGCTTCTCTCTTGGCACCTTCATGCTGCCGACGCAGGTCTTCCTCGAAGGTTTTGACCCTTGCTCCGGAAATCATCTGGTAGACTATAGCAGCCAGACCAATTCCAAGACCAAATGTGACAATTGGAATAAGCACATTCGGCAGACGAATAACTGATTCCATCAGTATGGTATTCATAATCCCTACCTTTCTCTTGTAGTTATCATACGACTTAAAAAACTTCCGTCATTGAAGACAGATTGCGGGATTATCCGGCAGGAAAGCTACAATGAATTGGGTGAATTACGAAATCCTTTTCGCCAGAGTCTATAATCAACTACATCGGCCAAAAATCACCGCTGTAAATGTGGTATTCCTGGTATTGACGAGTTTATATTCCCCACTCAATTTGTTGATTTTATACTCAATACCAGCATAAAATCGCTGGTAAGCGAATGCTTCTTTAAAGCTCATTTCGTTTCACTCTAAAATTCACTTTTTAGTGCCTTATGGGGCTAAATCAAACGTAAAATCTGATATATAAAACGCACACTAAAAAGCGTCTTTGCAACTTAACTACCGTCTGGGAAAAGACTTAAAATCTTTTCCCGTATTGCGCGTCCCTTCTCAAAGTAACAGTAAACCATCAATGATGTTACGGGACAATCCACAATCTCAATCATCATCGGTATATCAAGTTACCATATTAAAGTGTTTTTGGAGACTGGTCAAGAAAAAAATAAAGCAAATCAGCCAATTTTATGATTCCGATAATCCTGCGGAATACAACGGCGAGAAAGCCGGGTATTTGCTCGGAAACTGATGCAAAAAAGAGTGTTTAACCACGGATTGCGCGGATTTTACGGATTTTTATGCTGAATTTTTACCCCCCAGTGAGATAGCAAAGAAAGATCTCACGGGGCAGGTTTTGTTTGACTTTTGGCTTGAAAATGCTACATATGTAACTGTAGATTACCTCTTAATGTAGGAGGCAGGGTCGTAAATGCGACAATATCATGAGGATTTCGTGAAATTTTACCATAAGGTATCGATGCGCATAGCGTGCACTGTGAAATATTAATCATTTTAAAAGGGTAAAAAATAAAATCGACTAAATTCCTAATAATTCTGTCTCTGGCTTTGGCCCTTATGCTCTGTCCATGTAGAGTAACCAGAGCTGGGCAAACTGAGACGAAGCTTTTATTGCATTGCGATGGGGCCGATGTTTCACAGGATTTTCCTGATAGTTCACCCTCACTTCCACGCAATACTGCAAACGGAAAGACTTATCTCAATGAAAGGAATGGCTCATGTTGAAACAGGTATCGGTATTTGGTTTGTGCGTTGTAGCTATCGCGTCTCTGTCGGCCCCCGTCCGGAGCCAGCATCAGCTCGCTGTCCCGCAGCCTGCCGGCAATCAAGCTAAAGCGTTTACCTTTGATGGCAACAAACCCCTGGCCAACTGGACGATAACAGGCGACGTGACCATCGACGTGGCGAAGAGCCGTCAGGGCAAGGGGCGTTCGCTCAAGATCGGTCCGGGAGGCAAGGCCTTGTTGAAGCTCCGTGACAGTGACGAGTCGGGCAAGGTCGACGTCTGGGTTTACGACGACGGAAAAACGCCCGAGAACGCCAAGGCCAGTCGAGTGGGCCCGCGATGGGGACTGGTGCAAAGCGACGGGAAAGTGCTGGCCGTCGGCATCCTCTACGCCAACTATCTCGGCGGCGACGAAGGTTACACCGCCACGGCCTGTGACGGCAGGCAGTGGTACGACCGGTTGTTCTGGCTTGGCGTCCGCCGTGCACCAGCGGGTTGGCACAAATGGACCTTCGACTTCGACCCTGATGTGGGCTTGCAGGTCTTTCACAACGACAGGCAGGTCAATGCGGTCGACTCCGGCAAGACGGGATTGAAGGGCTTCAG
This sequence comes from Sedimentisphaerales bacterium, assembly GCA_049643445.1. GTDB lineage: Bacteria > Planctomycetota > Phycisphaerae > Sedimentisphaerales > Anaerobacaceae > CS2-K091. The sequence goes on along the minus strand of JBARPZ010000560.1, from coordinate 1,248 downwards.
CGCGTTTGCCGTCTGGGGCGACGAGGACAAGCCCAAGGAGCAGACAATCTGGCTGGCCGAGCTGTCCGTTACTCTGGGCGGTCCGGTGAATGTCCCCCCAATGATCGAGGCCGACCCGTATGATGAGAGAGCCTTGGCTACCGAGACGACCGCGAGCCGCTCTATCATTGTCTACACCGAAGAAAATGCCCCTGCAACACCCAGGCTTGAAGACTTGCCCCTCAAGGGGAACGTCTCGCAGTACGGCATTACCTGGTCGTTTCAGAAGCCGACTCGTGTCGGGCAGTTTGTTAACGGCGACTGGTACGTGGTCGGGCCGGTTACCATCACAGCGATTGATCCCAAACCGCTTTACGGCAGCGAGATTCCGAAACGCGAGCTGGACGGCATGGACAGGGAGCGCAAGCAAGAGCATCGCGTTCGCAACGGCTTCATGCTTAATCCGCCGGCCAGAATGCAAGTTGCCTACGACAGCGGTGTCCGAAACTGGTTCACTCCGTCGCTGATTCAGAAGCTGCCAGTGGCGATGAAGCCCGCTGATTCACTTGTTTCAACTATCAGCATGCCCAAGAACCTGGTGCTCAGCGCCCAATTGCGGAACAAGATCGAGCGCGGCGCCGATGACAGCAGCCCGATTCGCACTGCCGCGGTCCTGACCTGCGTAGGCGAGCCGCAGCCGACGGATGCCTTTAGGCCGGCCTTCTGCGACCGTCAGCAGAAAATTTACCTTGCTCGGAACCTCAAGCGCCAACTGCTGCCGGCAGCAACCGCGACTAAGAGTATGCCCAATGTCCAGCAATACATCCGCTTTACCCAGCGGCCCTGGGTGGGAACGTGCTTCTTTGGCTTCGAGGAGCCGGTAGAGAACATGCCGCAGTACGGACTGGAGTACGGCCGGGTAGTCGGAATCTCCGCGTTACTGCTCTGCACCAACATCAAGCCGCAGCAGAAGGAACCGCTGTTGGTGAACTTCGTCCAGGTGGGTATCGACCTGGGCGGTATCGTTCGCGCGGGTCATCCCGGCTGGACGGGCTGGGGTGGGCACGGCAGCGGACGCAAGCTGCCCATCGTCTTTGCAGGGCTTCTCCTTGGCGACGACGAACTGGCCAATATCAGAAAGTCCTTCCCCAAAGTGAGCTTTGGCGAGGACGAGCAGACCGCCTATGGCGATTGCTGGACTGGCGCCAAGGTTGTTTTCGCGGGACATTCGGGAATCGACGCGGCGACCGGGGAGGGCCGGTCACGAGG
>JBARPZ010000559.1:0-8441 GCA_049643445.1 Sedimentisphaerales bacterium | reverse complement strand
GTATTCTGGTTCTTTATGCCTGCGTTCTGATTTGGATGGGTTTGTACTACAGACGTAAGTGCCGTACGGCAGAGCAATTCATGGTCGCAGGCCGTTCGATTCCTGCGTGGGCGGCCGGGCTGGCTGTGATGAGCGCATATACGAGCAGTATTTCATATATCGCCACGCCTGGTAAGGCCTTTGATGCTAACTGGCATCCTATCATTTTCTCGCTTTGTATCGTGCCTGTGGCCTGGCTTGTTTGCAAATACGCCGTGCCATATTATCGAAAAAAACGGCTGATTTCCGTTTACTCGTTTCTGGAAGAGAGGCTCGGTTCCTGGGGACGAGTGTATGCCGCATTAGCGTTTGTGCTCTATATGGTCTGCCGCGTTGCTGTAATCCTTTATTTAGCCAGCCTGTTGCTGAGTACGTTTGTTCACTGGGACATCCGTTTTGTAATCATAGTCATCGGAGTGGTAACCATCATTTATACATTGCTTGGCGGGATGGAGGCCGTGATTTGGACGGACGTTATGCAATCAGCGGTCATGATTATAGGCGTTCTTTTCTGCGCGGTTAGTTTATCCTACTATGTCTTCTCAGGGCCGGAACCCCTGATACAGGCGGCTATTGAACAAGGCAAGTTCAGCTTCGGAAGTTGGAAGCTTTCTCTTAATACTCAGGAACATCTGGCCAACCGAACGATATGGGTGATGATTATTTTTGGCGTTGCAGAGAACCTGCGGAACCTGCTGGCGGACCAGAATTATGTGCAGAAATACTGTTCCGTTGCCACCGAACGGGAGGCGAAGCGGTCAGTCTGGATTGCCATGCTGATATATATACCCCTGACGGCGGTTTTCCTCTATATCGGAACAACTCTTTTTGCCTTCTACTCTTCGCCGGAACATGCGCTGGGTACGGGTATAACCAAGGGTGACCAGGTTTTCCCATATTTCATCGCCACAGAACTGCCCGCAGGTTTGAAGGGATTAATCATCGCTGCAATTCTCGCGGCGGCAATGAGTACCGTAGACTCGGCATTGAATTGCTCGGCGACGGTTCTGCTGCTGGATTTTACTAAGCGGTATTTTAATCCTGATATCGGGGAGAAAGCCAGCATGCTGTTTCTGCGTTCGATGACGGTGGTATGGGGGGTGTTGGGAATCGGTTTTGCCCTTTTGATGATTAACGCAAAGAGCGCGCTGGACGTATGGTGGCAGATGTCGGCAATCTTTGGCGGAGGGACGCTGGCTTTGTTCCTTTTGTCGTTAATGCGGATTCGGCTGCGTTTGTGGCAGGGTCTTGTATCTATCGGGACGAGTATCGCCGTAATCTGCTGGGCGACCTTTGTGCGACAAGAATTTGTGGCCGAATACCTGCCTCAATCATGGCACTGGGTTCAGTGTAACCTTGACAAGATCACCATCGGTGGGGTTGGGACAGCGGCTCTGTGTGTAGTCGCTTGCTTATTCGCCCTGATGAATCGGAACCGACACGCACCAGCTTAACGAAAGTGCTTTTCCCTAAAAGGTGGTAATCATCACTACTTCTTGGCCTTTATGTCGAAGCAGTAAAGGTTGTCGGCATATCGCAGGTAAAGCCTTCCGCCTATAACGACAGGATGGGCCCAGCTCGGTCCGCTGCCCTGGACGGTCACGGTCCCTTTGACCTCCATGCCGTCAGGTGAGCAGGTTGCCAGGGCTGCTCTGCCACCATTTTCCCCGAAGAGGTACAGCATCCCATCTGCAAAGCACAGCGAGCCCTTGCCAACTGCTTTTTCATTCCATTTTTTCTGACCAGTCTTTAGTTCAAGGCACGACCAGCCGTCGTTGTGATTGCCGTAAAGGTGGCCTTCGTGGACGATATAACCGCCATGATGGCAGACCATGTCTTTGGTTGTCCATGCCTCCCGGGCTGATACCTTACCGTCAGATGTGCTAAGCTTGAGGCAGATGCCGCCCTTGCCATACCCATTTGCCCAGAAGACGAGGCCATCGGCGTATACAGGATCGGGGCAATTTGCGGTGTTGTTGGTACACCAACTGTTTTTCCATAAAAGCTCGCCGGTTTTTGCCGAGACGCCCACAACACCTGCACGGGTACCAGTCGCTATCATGGGCACCCCGTCGTGTGTGACGGGGACACAGGAGCCGTATTCCGGTCCGGCCTTGAAGCCCTTGCTTTGCCATACTGTATCGCCCGTTATCTTATTAAAAGCCATGATACAATTGTCTCCACCGGGTTTGACGATTGCGAGGTCATTATAAATAAGGACAGACTCGGCGTATCCCCAGCCACCGGGTTTTCCGCCAAAACTTCTGAGGTCCTTGGACCAGTTCTGCTTGCCGGTTTTGGCATCGAAAGATGCGAAAATCCCGTTGCCGGACAGAAGGTAAAGCCTGTCGTCATCAATCGTGGGAGTCGACCGCGAGCCGGGATGGCTCCTGGTATAGGCCTTGTCGGCAGGCACTTTCCATTTGGGTTTTCCATTCATGTCAAAGGCGAATAGCATGAGTTTGTCGTCAACGTCGCCTGTTGTGTAAATCAGCCCGCTGCTTACTGCGACAGTTGAAAAACCATTACCAATGCCATTGACTTGCCACAGTAATTCGGGGCCTCCGTCCGGCCATTCTTTCAGCAAGCCGATGTCGGGGGATTTGGCATCGCGGTTAGATCCCTGCCAGCAGGGCCACTCGGCGGCATCATCGGCCGCGCTAGCTGATGATACTAACATTCCCAACGCAAAGACGATCATAACTAAAGAACATTTCATTTTACTCATGTACCACTCCTGTCTGGAAAATTGAAGTAAAACCACGCCTGTATTGACTGGTTTGGCCTCCCCACGTTGAGTCGGCGATAGTATTTATCCTGAGTTTACAATTTGAATCACAAAGCTACTTTAACGAAATTATAATTTGGAAGTTTAGCATATTTTTGTTGTTTGTGCAAGCCGTTTTGGGAAAAACCGACTACCACGATTATGGATTGGCACGCTGGTTAGAAAGCGGAAACCATCCCTAAATGGTTTGCATTGCTCAGGTTTAAGTGGTAAAATTCTACATTATAAGGTCGGCAGCTTTATTGAGGACGTTTATCCGATTAATTTTTCTAAGGGATGCGAAATAGCGCCGGTTATACTCAAAGGGACTTCGGAAGGGACCAGCTTGACAGGAAAGGGGCGAGGAATTATGGAGCGGCAAATCAATCGTCGTAATTTTATCAGCAATACAGCTTTTGGTGGATTAGGTTTGTTGGTTCTGAAAGATAGCCGTGCAGCTTTCAGTTACGAAGCAAATGAAAAGCTTAATATCGTGCTTATTGGCGTAGGCGGGCGCGGAAGCTGGTTTGTAGGTGCAATCCCGAGAGTGGGTGGAAACGTTGTGGCGATGTGCGACGTTAATGAACGAAAGGCCAGCGGCTCGTTCAAGGAAATCCCGAAAGCCAAAAAGTATCATGACTTTCGTAAGATGCTGGAGGAGATGGACAAACAAATCGACGCGGTTGTCGTCGCCACGCCCGACCATACCCATGCTGCCGCCTCTGCCATGGCAATGAAGATGGGTAAGCACGTCTTTTGCGAAAAGCCGCTAACGCACAACCTGCACGAAGCGCGTGTTCTTCAACAGTTGGCGGCAAAGCACAAAGTAGCTACACAAATGGGTAATCAGGGTACGGCGAGCCAGGGCTTCCGCCGGGCTGTCGAGATTGTCCAGGCAGGCGTGCTTGGTGAAATCCGGGATGTGCATGCCTGGAATACAGGCGGGGGACCGGGCGAGCGGCCATATCCCAGTAAGGTCCACGACCTGCCGGATTATCTGAAGTGGGACCTGTGGCTCGGCCCGGCTTCGTATCGGCCTTATAATTCCCGCTGGCTCAGCGGGTGGCACGGCTGGCGCGATTTCGGTACGTGTCAATTGGGGAACTGGGCGTCCCATACTATGAACTTACCTTTTAAGGCTCTAAAGCTCGATACACTCTGGAAAACCATTGAGCCGGTTTCAGGCGAAAGGCGGGTTAGAGTGCAGGCTGAAGTATCCGGCTTCCATAAGGCGACATTTCCAAAACGGGAAATCATACACTATGACTTTCCTGCAAGAGCAGATATGCCACCGGTCAGAATAAACTGGTATAATGGCGGCGGCCACGCTCCAGGGCCTCGAGGACTTATCGAGAAGGTAATGGGCCGACGGCTCGATTGGGGTGACGCCGGTGAGAAGAAATGGCAGGACCATGCCGGCTGCCTTCTCGTGGGTACGAAAGGTATGCTGCACTCAACGGGTCACAACACATCCTTTAGCTTGCTCCCGAAAGATAAGTTCGAGGACTTCCAGGGACCGCCGTTGTCGCTGCCGCGTTCGCGCGGCCATGAGCGCGAGTGGCTCGATGCCTGCAAAGGAGGGACGCCGGCGATGTCTAACTTTGATTATTCCGGTCCTCTGACTCAGTTTGTGCTTTTAGGCAATGTCGCTACACAATTTGAGCGAAGGTTTGAGTTTGACCCACTGGCCATGAAAATAGTAAATTTCGCCCAGGCCAATGAAGCTCTTAGCCGTGAATACAGACAGGGCTGGTCTTTGTAGGCGAAATCATAGAAAGGAGATTTCAGTAATGTTAAGCAAGCGTTCTTTTAGAGCTGTTTTCTTAGCGGCGGCAATGCTGATATTACCTACATTTGTTACGGCACAGGTCACGAAGCAGCAAGCTGAGAGAATCCGAGCGGCAGTACCCGACAAGGCCCACGTGAAGCCGAAAAAGCATCGTCGCGTGCTGATATGGAATACGCCTTTTATGGAGAAATCTCCCCATAAGGGATATTCTATCCCACAGGCCGAATACGCGATGAAACTGCTCGGCGAAAAGACCGGCGCGTTCGAGCCGGTTGTCAGTGACGATATTACGATGTATTTGCCTAAAAGTCTGAGGCAATTCGACGCCATTATTATGAACAACAGCAACGGTCCCTGGATACGGCCGACCGACGAGGACATGGAAAAACTTAAGGCATATGGCCCCGATATCGATGCCGTTGAGCAGTTGCTGCGCCGTAGTTTGCTTGAATGGATTTCTAACGGCGGCGGGGTCGTTGCCTATCATCACGCTGTCGGAGGTAACACCCACTGGCCTCAGTTTCATGAGATGCTTGGTGCTGCTTACTGGGGCCACCCGTGGAATGAGGAAGTCGGCATCAAACTGGATGAGCCGGACCATCCGCTGCTGGCTGCATTCAAGGGTAAAGACTTTCGGCTAACTGAGGAGATATTTCAGTTTCGCGATCCATACTCGCGAAAAAAGCTCCGCGTGCTTTTGTCGCTGGATACCAAAACGACAAATATGACCGTGCCCTGGATACACCGTAAAGATAATGATTTTGCTTTGGCGTGGGTGCGACAGTACGGTAAAGGGCGAGTCTTTTACTGTGCGATTGGTCATCGAACCGATATCTGGTGGAATCCGACAATCCTGAAATTCTATCTCGATGGGATACAGTTTGCGACGGGTGACCTGCCTGTAGATACCACACCAAGCGCCGAAGTTGGGCCCGGAATCGAGCCCGGTTTCAAGAGTCTTTTCAACGGCAAAGACCTTTCGGGCTGGAAAGGTAATCCCAGACTATGGTTTGTCAAAGACGGAGCCATCACAGGCCAGACCACTGAACAAAACCGTATTTCGGAGAACAACTTCCTTCTCTGGACTGGTGGCGATCTGAAAGACTTCGAACTGCGTTTGAAGTTCCGCATCGAGGGCGGCAATTCGGGAATTTATTTCCATAGCACAGAAAGAACCGATATGCGCCCCGAAGCTCTTGTAGGCCCACAGGCCGATTTTAGTGCCGATGGCCGATGGACCGGCGTCCTGATGGAGTACACCCTGCGCAATATTCTCGCTGAGAGGGGCCAAAAGGTCCGCATTGACAAAACCGGTAAGAAGGAAGTTACCGGTTCGGTGGGCGATCCGACCGAACTGCTTAAGCTTGTCAAGCCCGAACAGTGGAATGATTATACGGTCATAACCAACAAGGGCCACACCGTGCTGAATATCAACGGCGTTATAATGTGCGAGATTGAAGATAACGACCCCAAACGAGTGCCCAGCGGCAGGCTCGCGCTGCAGGTACACCAGGGACCTCCAATGCTTGTGCAGTTTAAGGACATACGTTTGCGTCAGTTCTGAAAACAGGGTCAACTTTGGCAAAAGGAAAGGAAGTGCAAATGTCAAGAAATAGTGTTATAAGTCGACGGGCTTTTCTGCGTGGGGTGGGAGGCGTTTTGGCGTTTCCATATTTTGTTTCGTCATCGGCATTGGGGAAAGCAGGAACTACAGCACCCAGCAACCGGATTACCATGGGTTCTATTGGTGTCGGGGGTATGGGTACCAATAATATGAGGGCGTTTTTGAATCAAAGCGATGTGCAGGTCGTTGCCGTCTGTGACGTCGTAAAGGCAAGCGACGAATATGGTCACTGGTATAAGAAAGGCTGGCAGGGGGCGTGGTTCGGACGGGAACCCGCTCGCAAGATAGTGGAGGATTATTACGCTCGGAAAGAACGATCCGGCCTATACAAAGGTTGTGATGCGTACATTGATTTCCGTAATATCCTGTCGCGAGATGATATTGACGCCGTATGCATTACCACGCCGGACCACTGGCATGCGATACCGGTAGTTATGGCAGCGGCGGCAGGCAAAGATATTTATTGTGAAAAGCCGCTGAGTCTGACCATTGCCGAAGGGCGGGCGATGGTTGAGGCTGTGCAGAGTTACGGAACTGTTTTTCAGACGGGAACTCAACGACGCTCAGACCAAAAATTTCGCTTCATCTGCGAACTTGTTCGCAACGGACGAATCGGGAGGCTCAGAAAAATTATAACATCTATCGGAACAAACAATAAAGAAGCACCGCCTAAGGATTGGAAGCCGGAGCCTGTCCCCGATTGGCTGGATTATGATATGTGGTTGGGACCTGCCCCCTGGGTCCCGTATCACACGTCCCGGTGTCTTTATACGTTCCGGTTCGGTCTGGACTATTCCGGGGGCCAGACGACAAATCTAGGCGCACATTGGATTGATGTTGCTCAATGGGCAAACGGTACGGACTTGACCGGGCCCATAGAGGTCGAAGACCTGGGTGGAGAGTATCCTAAAGATGGTCTGTTTACGACATTAACTAAAGTCCACTTCCGGGCCCGATATGCCAACGGAGTTGAGATGGTTATGAAAACCGACCAGGGCGGCCCTCTACGTTTTGAAGGTACCGAAGGCTGGATTCAGCTTTATCAGGGGGAACTCACGAGTTCTCCGGAATCGGTGAAGGATTCAACTATCGGACCTGATGAAATCCAACTTTACAAGAGCAATGACCATCACCGCAATCTTATCGATTGTATTAAGACGCGCGGCCGGACGGCAGCACCGGCAGAAGTCGGGCACCGTTCCACGTCCGTTTGCCACCTCGGCAATATCGCCATGACGCTCAAACGCAAACTGCGCTGGGACCCGGAAAAAGAACGATTTATTGATGATGAGCAGGCCAATCGTATGCTCTCGCGTTCAATGCGAAGTCCCTGGCATTTGTAAATATGTAGGAGGTATCTTTATGCAAGCGACGGTCAAAAGGATTAGCATAGCAATACTCTGTCTTTCGTTTTTTATTGTGGAGAAAAGCAGCGAACTATATGCCCAGGAAAGTATTTATGTATCGCTGAATCCTCCTGTCATTTTGCCGGACGGAAGTGAGTTTAAAACATGGAGTGACAAGACTGTCTTCACAAGGACTTACTATGTAGACCAGCGACATCCTCGTGCTTCGGATAATAATGAGGGTAGCGAAGAAAAACCTTTTTTGACGATTAACAAGGCAGCCAAGATTGTTCGTGCCGGCGAGAAAGTTATTGTTAAATCCGGCGTGTATCGCGAATTGGTTAAGCCGAAATTTGGCGGAGATGGGCCGGACAAGATGATTAGTTACGACGCTGCGGCGGGGGCAAAAGTAATCGTGAAAGGTTCGCGAATCATCAAGCGGAAATGGACAGAATCTAAGAGGGGAGGTGTCTTGTCTTCAGCAAAGCTGTGGATGGTGTCTTTGCCGGACAACTATTTTGAATCGGATAATCCGTTCCTGACAGAAAATGCAAACAAAGAAGACATCGATATTATGCCCTGGGCTTCAGAATGGGCCGGCAAATTGCCTTATACCCTGGGCAGGGGATTGGTGTTCCAGGATGGGAAAAGGCTGGTTCAGCAGGCGACGCACGGAAACATGGCTAAGCTGCCCGGCTCCTTCTGGGTGGAAAAAGAAAGTAAAAGATTACATGTCCATCCTTACGGCGGCATCAATCCGAATATGGCAACGTTTGAGATAACCAAGCAGCAGCATATCTTTAGGCCTGCTGTTACTGACCTTGGGTATATACGGGTCAAGGGTTTCATATTCGAACATGCCGGCAATGGTTTCCC
>JBARPZ010000558.1:0-5449 GCA_049643445.1 Sedimentisphaerales bacterium | reverse complement strand
AAAAGTCAAGTTGAACGTAAATAATGTACTAACAAAGGATTACGACAGAATGGACACTTGGTCAATTAGGAAAACAAAGCCAATTCAAAGCCAATTAAAGCCAATCAAAGCCAATTCAAAGCCAATTAAAGCCAATATTATGCCAAAACAAAGCCAATACAAACCCAATTTTACAATCCTGCTTGCCCTAAAAAGCTTGCAACACCGGCCAAAGAATTCCATGCCGAAAATCAGTTGCCTGATGGCTCAGGATTTTCTATGCTGTGGTCATGGATTGTTCATGCTATGGATAAAAAAAGGATTTTTTGGGGTTATCATTTTATCCGGAGGGCAGTTTCATCTTCTGGCCAAGCTCTGGTATTGGGTGTATCACAATGAAATTAAAGTGCGCACAGAAGTGAAACAGCTTCAGCTTCAAGTAGCAGAACTGGCAGGCAAAAAACCGCCTGCTGAAAATCAGCGGGTGAGCATTTCGAATTCCTTGTTGCTGAGGGACTGCCTGAGTTTTTGGAGGGCGTGCAGCTCGATTTGCCGGACCCTTTCCTTGGTCAGGCTGAGGTCTTGGCCGATTTGCATTAAGGTCTTTCTCTTCTTTTTTATGGGCGAGTCTGTCAGGCCGAAATGATTTAGAATAACATATTGTTCGCGTTCGTTGAGATCGTTCTTGATGACCTGAGTCAGGCTTCGACGTTCTCGTTCGATAGCAGCGAAGTCTGCGGTGGCCGTCGCTCTCATATCTCGTTGTATGTCAGCCAGTGAGGCGGCCCTTTTCCTGCTGAGCTGCGTGCTCTTGCCGGATACCCTTGCGTATTCTTTTGCGATATTCAGCGAGGCCCGCTTGCTGAACCGCAGGCCGGTTGTGTAATCGAATTCCTCGACTGCCTTAATCAGTGCGAAGTTCCCCCTGCTTACAAGCTCGAGAAAACTTGCTCCACTTGTGACGTGCCTGCTTGCGATGCTGACGACGAGTCGCAGGTTTGCCCCGATTATCGTTTTTCTGATAGTTTCAGCCTCAGCTAAATAGTCCTCTATCTGTTTTAGGCGTTCGCTCGATACACGAGTTGGTTTCATGCCGGCCCTGGTGGTTGCAGCCAGATATTTTAAATAATTGTATCTACGAAAAAGTCGGCGTTCTCGTTCTCTATTAAGGACTGGAGTATCTTTTAGCGTTTGCAGATATTCCGGCAGGAGGTGCTCGCCAAGCAATTGGAACGTTTCAAAGCTTTCGGCTGAGGTGGGCTGTTGGATTTTTATGGGCTCTGCGAGAATTTTTTCCCCGGCGTTTTCTTTGAGGAATTCATTGCTGGGGATGAAATCGATTTTTTTGACCAGAATTTCCCTGGCCCTTCGCTGGTTTATAAGCCGATATATCGAGCTTCTGCTTCGATAGAATCGTTTCATCAATTCCCTGATGTCGGTTCCCTGTTTGAAGAGCTTATAGAGTTCGGCGGCCTGAGTTGAGTTGACTACGCCGGACGGCTTTTTGAAAATGGGCTTTTCGGGATGTTCCTTTTCGTTGTTTAAGAGTGTTAATCTGATGGTTTCGTGCGCCCTGCCGGTTTTATCTGCTATCCGGTTTATGATCTGATGGCGGGATAATTTGGTCTCGGCGGCAAGCGTGGCGGCCTGTTTTATGATTTGTTGTTTTTTGCTGCCCGTTAGCCGGACAAAGATTTTTGCCCGGGCCACAAGGTCTGGATTTGCCTCGATGAATCTATCGAGAGCCGATTGCGTAAATCCAAGGCATTGTTTCCCATCTTCAAAAATGAACTTTCTTGCGCTAAGGCCTAATCTTCGCCAACGATGAATCGTTTTTGTAGAGACACCAAAGGTGGCTGCGAGCTCTTCAATGTTGTAAACTTTTTCGTTTTGCTCGGCGACGGGCTGAATAAGCCGGGCGCTTAGCATGGATATAAAGATACACAAATCATCTGTGAGGTGGTCGCCTTTTATAGGCTGCTGCTGGGGGAGGTCTTTGGGTTGAAAACCGGTGATACGGAAACAGACAAAGTCAAGGGGATACTCCATGTCGGTGTCGATAATGGTAAGGAGCTTTTCTGCGGCATCGAGCTGTGTTAGGCGCTGCTGTTCCGAAGCAAATCGAAGCTGGGCCAGCAATTGCGCCAGGTTTTGATTCTTTATCTGTCGCATAATCGAAACTCGATTCTCGATACCCGATTCTCGTAGCTAGTATCGAGCACCTCATTTTCCCACTATAACCAAGTGTCTATTTTACCAAATTGGACGCAAAATAAACAGCGTTTTTTCAACTTAATCTGTAAGTACTTCCAAAAACAAGGTTTTGAAAATTGCGAGGACAGCCAACGTTCTGCTTAGCGGAGATTGTTCTGCTTAGCGGAGATTATCGAAAAACACCCTGATTTGGCTGAAATAGCAGCTATTTGGCCTCAAATCAAAGCGGCAATCCTGGCTTCCCCGTCGGGGCAAGGAAGAAGTCATCAATAGCGGCATTGATGAGTTTGAAGCCGTCTTTGTACGGCGTGTGGACCATGAAGTTGACGTGCACGCCGACGCGCTTTGTGCCTGTGGGCGGATTCAGAATAAGTCGCGGGCAGAACGGCTGTCCGCTGTTCTGGTCGTAACGTCCGACACAGCCCGCCCCGGCCGGTACCGGCCAGTCCAGCCAGAAACTTTGTGCCCCGAGCCGATCTTTGCTGCCGGCGTACTCTACGACGATCTCCACCTTCGTGCCGATGAGCCGTAGTTGCCTCTCGCCTCCGTTCGCTGTCGCCTGGATCCAGTTGAACATCAGCATCAGCTCCGTCCCGTCGGGATAAGTATAATCGACATACTGTCCGAACGTGAACGCGTCCATTATCCAACCGCTGAGGTACGTTGCATAGCCGTACGAACGTCGCCCGCCGTAGAACGGCCTGTATTGGCCGTGATCGAAGTTCCCGCCGAAGACGTCCCGGATGCCCAGAGGCTTCAACCCGTTCCTCGGAAACGGCCACGCTGCCGGTCGCTGCCAGCCTTTGAACTCGCCGGCGCGGTCGTCCAGTTCAAAGTCGCCGTTGATAAGCATGTTCGGCGCATCGATGATTGCAAAGTGCGCGTTGTCCAGCGCGACCACCGTATCGAAGCCGGCGCGTTCACCGGTTTTGCCGGCCTGTCCCCAGGTCGAAGCCCAGACGCGCATGCGAAATCCTTTTGTGTTTGTAGGAATCCTGCCGTACCCGGCGACCTGCACGAAACTGCCCCGCTTGCCCCAGAAGTCCTTATTCATGTGATGATGTTCGAGCGCCCTGGCCTCCGTCCACGCCGACGGCTTACCATCACTGTAAAAGAACACTTCCCAGCCGCCGGTCTCATCTTCGCGGTCACCATTGTTATCATCGTCTCGACCGCTTCCTCCAAGCCAGACCCAGGCCTCGTAAAACGGATTCTTCCCGGATACCGCATCCGGCAGGACCACGTCCTGCTGCAGGATAATCCGCCCTGTATTTTGCTCCGGGCCCTCCCCCTCATATCCGGTCGTTGCCGGTGTAAATCCTAAAGGACGCTCTCGGACCATCTGCTCAGGGGTCTCCCAGCCATTCATATCCATCTGCACCGAGCCTCGTCCCATCGCGACCTCAACCCATTTTGAATCCGGCCCCGGCCTGTAGAAGCCTCGCCGGTCCAGACGGTATTTCTCGAAGCCCGGGTCTTTCAGAATGTTAGTCCAGGCTTCGAGGCGTTGCGGCATCATCAGCCCGGACAGCAGGCCGAGAATAACGGCAAGCACGCGACTTCGCACCCTGTCGCTCATAAATTCCACTAAAACATCTGATTTTCGCATCATATGAACCTTAACTTCCCGAGGAACCTGAAACCGGGATTCCCATATAACATTTTATACCCTTGCTTAGCGTACACTGCTAAGCACAGTTTCCAATATACTATCAAGTCTTTCCTGATAATTCAAAGTCTGCGCATTCTTAAAACTCTTCTTGTAAAAAAGATACCAAGTATTAAAATCAAAGAAACAGGAGCAGAAGATATCTGCTGTAAAACAAAAATTGTCTCATTCCTGTTGACGACATAGGCAAGGGCGTTGTGTTTTATCACAACTATGTTGGAAAAGGTTTACCAATGGCTGACAAAGCAATTATTTCAGAACGGAAATTCCAAAAATTGGTGGAAAAACGCGCAATCAGGCTGCTAAGAGTAGCACACTACCTGACGCGACAGCAGTCCATTCAGCGGGTCATGGAACGTCCGGTTCTCGGAGAGCTGCTATCACAGTCAACTCAAGTGGAGGAACTGCTTGATGCCTATGGCGCACGAGGAAATCACAGGTGGTTGATGTACAGATCCATCATAGCGGCAATCAAGCAATTTTCCGAAGTCGGTTATGAATTGCTTCATATACTACATGTGTTGTCCTCATACCGGCTATTACCAATTGGACAAGACTTTTTAGCGGCAACAAGTCAAACAGCGGATCTTACGGGTCGTGTGCTTTTAGAAGCAGCAAAGAAAATCACTGACTATTCCGGCCAGCTTGGATTGTCGATTCCCTCAGAAGAGATAGGTGATGAAGAGTATAGTGAGGAGCTTCCACATGGCAGGCTGCCACAGGACGGAGGAGTGAGTGTAGGTGATTCGGCCCAGAAAACAGTGATACTTCTGGCAACCTCGTTCCTGAACCTTGCGGCTGAAAGCAAGGCCTTACTGCCCGATGGTGGTTCTAACCAGAAGCTGACGACTGAAAGCGAACCGGATTGCCTTACTGAAGAGCGCTTACGGCAGCTTGAGTTACGTTTCCACAACTTGCAATCACTATACGATACATATGTCCTCGGGACGGAAACTGAAAACCTTGATGAAAACCTGCCCTTCCTGAGGGGACATATCAGTGTAATCTTTCACTTGCTTAGAACGGCTACGGGATTTGCACATTATTATGAACGACATCTAAAAATCCAGTGCGGCAATATCAAGCAGTACCAGGTGTCATTTGTAAAGGTGGATATGTTACTATCTGTGCTTCGGGGCTATTCCGTTTCATATGCCAGTGAATACCTCGTATGTGCCCAACATCTATGCCAGGAAATGCTCAAACGATATGCTGAAATAGGCGAGATCGAGGCCCCTGTCCCACCCTATCGAGGTTTTCATGTCCGCCCTGCCACGTTGATTTCCAAACTTGTAATACACTATGGCAGTGAGGTTCGAATGGAGCTGCAGGGTCAGCACTATGATGCCGGCTCTGCGCTGGAGCTGTTTCGTGCCAATGAGATGATCAATGCGCAAAAGCGGCGGTCACTGGCGGACAAAATCCTTTGCCTTAAGCCTATTCCATCAACAACACCTTCTGAAGACATAAAACAAATTGTTCGCAGAATCGTGGTGAAATTAGCCGAGCAGGGTGTGCTTATCATGTACGAACAGCCGCTCTCTCTTTCTGATGAGCCCGTGGATAAGGAGGGGACTATAACCGAGC
>JBARPZ010000557.1:0-1644 GCA_049643445.1 Sedimentisphaerales bacterium | reverse complement strand
ACCCTGTGCATAGACCGCACAAAACAAACGCGCTCCCAAAAATAAGGTGTGTCCATTGCTGGGCCGGCCAAAAAGCAATTGTGCTCAGGATTAGCGCGTGCATAAGTATTACTGAAAATAACAGAATCTGCGGTTGAAATTTTCTTTCGCCTATAAGCAAATGCCTGATTAGGATTGCGCCGGCGGTCAGACCAACCATAAACACAGAAGAAATAATCCCAATGTGCAGATACAGCGAGCCAAACCGGATTTGATACAGGTAGCACAGAGAAATCACCATCCCAATCCCTAAACAACCCGCCGAGAAAACCAAAAAGGTACTGTCAAAACTGGAGTTATTCTCTTGCCGAGCTGTTTGCAGGGACCCCGTTTTGCGGTTCTTTTGCAAAATGGGAACCCTCAAGATATAGATGATTCGCAAGGCTATAAAAACCAGGATAGGAATAAAAAACGCTAATGGACCGGCCAGAACCAGGTATTTAACAAATGTCGTGACCGGTGCTTCAGATTGTTTCGCTGCAAGCAATAAGCTGTATAAGTGCGTCAGTGGCTTGGAATCACGATTAATCAAAAGCTCCTCAGGCAAATCCGCACCGGAATAGTTCTCAAGGGCGGTCGCCGACCGACCCGGCAAATAAACGGAAAGTAAAGCTTCCGGCGGGTAAATACTACTTCCGCCTTCTATTGATGCAAAGCGGTCTCGTAATGTGCCGGGATTACTGGTGAGGTTTTCAGAATCTGACACAATAAACCATGTCTCCTCGCCGGGCGTTAGAACTAATCGCGAGAAAACTTCCTCGAGTGTCAGTTTCGTCGAGGCACCAAGGTTGATTAGCTCGGTGCCCATAATATTTTCCCCGCCTGCTACCCGGACCTGCAACACCCCCCCGGGCCGCAGTGCCTCTTTTACTTGACGATAAAATTCAAGCGTGTAGTACCGGTTCAGGACCGAGCTGGTTGCATCGGGCAAATTGAGGATTACAATGTCATAATATCGTTTCTTTTTATCCAGCAACGAGCGAACGTCGCCGGTGCCGGCTTCCAATCGCTCATCGGTGATTCTAAGCTCGGGCGGTATAAATCTTTCAACCTTCTGCACATACTCATTGTCGCAATGTGCCCAGGTTATAATTTCGGTCTGTGGCAATCGCAGGAATTCATGGCAGAGACCTAATCCCGAGCCGACAACAAGAACTCTCTCGGCATCAGGATTTTGGCACAATCCAATAGCTGCAATCCGCCCGGCGGAACTCTCGTCCGGCAGCACTTCGCAGGTGCTGCCTTCGCGTACAACTACCCATTGGCCTTGGTAAATTCCGTAAAGGTACTCCGCCTGTGCCGTTCGGAACGAGCCATCAGGCACATTCCCGGGAAATAGCTTGTCCCATTTTATAAATTGCATCTGTTGCATCAGGGCCTTGTCGGCCCCGGCAATCAAACAAGCTAAAGCGCACACCGGTACAAGGGCCCAGAGCCATTGTCTTGCCTTGGCAAGCTGTACGAAAAATACTGACAGTGAGACAATAAAGGCCAGCATAAAGAAGATTGCTGCCGAACCTGCGCCAAAACCAAGAAGCACAGTCGCCGCAAGGCCCCCAAACAGACTTCCTGCAGCCTCAATTATGTATACAAGCGAAACGGGAA
>JBARPZ010000556.1:0-1849 GCA_049643445.1 Sedimentisphaerales bacterium | reverse complement strand
CTTCACTGTCTGAAAATCTCCTCAACCTCCAAATCCTTCACGACCATTACACAAACCTCTTAAACAGGGAACAGACCAGGGGCACCGCACCCGCAACCGAGCACACCGTCCTCCTCGAAGGCTGGGTTAAGAAACGCGATTATCCCAAACTCGAAAAGATCCTTTCTGGCTTCGATGCCTCCTCATTAAGCCGCATCGATCCAGTGGAGGGTGAAATGATACCCGTCGACATCGAAAACAAATCTGGAATCAGACCATTCGAAGTCATTACCCGCCTCTACGGCATGCCCGACCCGAACAATCTGGATCCAACCCCGTTTCTGGCTCCATTCTTTGCTCTATTTTTCGGCATTTGCCTCACTGATGTTGGCTACGGCTTGCTGTTATCCGTTATCCTTTGGCTGATAATGAGAAAATTCCAGGGTGATAAAAAAGCTTTCCGTATGATGCTTATGTGCGCAGCTATGTCCGTGGTTGCAGGTGCCGTGACTGGTGGTTGGTTTAGTGATGCCATACAGACTGTGCTGCCACAGGGAACCGCCATATATGACAAGCTCAATGCAATACGAAATAAGCTTATGCTGTTCGATCCGATGAAACAACCGATGGTCTTTTTCGCGATTTCTCTGATCCTTGGGTACACCCAGGTCCAGTTTGGTCTTTTGATTTCTTTTATTCACCGAATATCCCAAAAGCATTATCTTGATGCAATTTCCAACCCGTTGACTTGGATTATTTTCTTAAATAGTCTCGTATTACTTATATTGTCTAAACTGTCAATCATACCAAAATCTTTCTCAGGCATTTTTGCTGTTTTAGCTATTTTGATGGCGGTTATTCTTGTGTTCTTAAGCCAAAGAGAGGGTGGCTGGGGTGCTCGGATTGGAATGGGGATGTTCCAGCTTTTCAGCACGGTGTTCTATTTTGGGGATGTGCTTAGTTATGTACGACTGATGGCTTTGGGAATGGTCACTGGAGGCTTGGGAATCTCCATCAATATTCTGGTCAAGCTCGTTATGGATAAAGGTACGGCCGGTTATTTAATCGGAGCAGTTCTATTTGTCATTGCCCACATTTTCAATCTGGCCCTTTCAATGCTCAGTGCCTTTGTCCATACGTTGCGTCTACAGTACGTTGAATTTTTCCCCAAGTTTTTAGAGGGTGGCGGTGAACCCTTCAAACCGTTGCAGATACAAAATAAACACGTGTATATTGAGAATTAATGCTTCTGTTTAAAACTTGTGATAAAAGAAAGAAGAGGTGAAAATTATGGATGCATTTGCTTTGTCGGTTGCATTATTCGGAGCAGCTCTGGCAACATTCCTGTCGGGTATCGGCTCAGCCGTAGGCTTGAGTATCGCGGGCAGGGCCGCCGCCGGTGTTCTCAGCGAAAAACCGGAACGGTACGGTTCGCTGATACTAATGGTTGTGCTTCCAAGTACGCAGGGTATTTACGGTTTTGTTATTGCTATTATCGTCATGGTTAAGCTTAACCTTTTCGCAGGAAATCCTGCTCCAATCTCGTTCGGTACTGGAATGGAGATATTTGCTGCGTGCCTGCCGGTGGCCATCGCTGGTATTTTCAGTGGCATAATGCAGGGAAAAACATCTGCTGGTGGCATTCTGATGGCATCAAAAAAACCTGAAATGGCGGTTAAAGCCGGTGTGCTTTACGCGGCAATGGTTGAGTTTTACGCCGTCCTCGGATTCCTTATTTCCTTTTTGGCGATCCTCGTAGGTATTAGAGTGCCGACTCCTGCATAAGCCGATGAGCAAAACTAAGAACTAATTTACTCATAAAAGCATTCACTCATATACGAGAAAAATTATGGAAGCTGAACAGGTCATC
>JBARPZ010000555.1:0-1613 GCA_049643445.1 Sedimentisphaerales bacterium | reverse complement strand
GCTTTGAAAATGCCCAAACTCGATGAAAAAGGCAAACCATTATTCAACCTGCGGGGAATTCAGCCCTTCCATGATTTCCCCGAAGGGCCGGACTGGTGGAACACCGACGACTACAAAGCCGTCATTGCACAGCTACCCAAAATGCGTATGAATTTCTTCGGGCTGCATACATATCCTCAGGGTGGAGTGGGGCCGGAGCCGACGGTCTGGATCGGCATGCCCGGTGACTTCAACGAGGACGGAACCGTGAAGTTCAGCTACCCGTCAAGACATTTCGCTACGCCCAACACCACCGGTTCCTGGGGTTATCAGCCGGCAAAGACGGGCGATTACACTTTCGGTGCGGCGCAGATATTTGAACGCGACGACTACGGCCCGGACTATATGCGCGGCATGAATCCCTGGCCACAGCTTTCTGAGGAAAAAGCCAACGACTTGTTCGACCTCATGGGCGAGACGCTCAGAGAGGCCTTCGAGTATGCCCACGCCCTCGGAGTTAAGACGTGCGTCGGGACGGAGACGCCGCTTATCATACCAGACATCGTAAAAGAACGCATCAAAACTATGGGCAAGGACCCATCCGATCCGGCTGTTGTGCAGGAACTTTATGAGGGTATGTTCCAGCGAATCAGCAAGGCGTATCCATTAGATTATTACTGGTTCTGGACGCCCGAAGGCTGGACCTGGGGTGACCCGAAAGATGAGCAGATTGAAGCTACGCTGACCGACTTCCGCTCCGCGATTGCAGCAGCCAAAAAGGTCAATCCGCCGTTCACGTTAGCTACCTGCGGCTGGGTCCTGGGACCGCCAAAGGACAGAGCTTTGTTCGACAATGTCCTGCCCAAGGAGATGCCCGTAAGCTGTATCAACCGCAACGTGGGATTTTCACCGGTTGAGCCCGGCTTCGCTCGTGTCAAGGGACGGCCGCAATGGGCCATTCCCTGGCTGGAGGACGACCCGGCTATGATTATCCCACAGCTCTGGGCAGGCCGAATGAGGCGAGATGCGGCTGACGCATTAGCCTACGGATGCACGGGCCTGATGGGCATCCACTGGCGCACACGCATTCTCGGACCCAACGTCTCGGCACTGGCGCATGCAGCCTGGGAGCAGAAAAAATGGAACCCGGACTTCGGCAGGAAAATCAAACCGCCCGAACCGGAACTCTCAGAAGCTCGGCAGGGCGGCAGCGTAGCTCAGTTCCCCAATAACTTGATAGCCGACACTGAGATGGACCCGCTTTACCAAACAGTCGTCTGGGACGTGAAAACATATCGGCTGAAAGTTCCAAACGGCTCTTATACTGTAACACTCAAGTTTTGTGAGCCTAACTACAACGCCGCGGGCAAACGAGTCTTTGGAGTTAAGCTGCAGAACAAGGCAGTCATCGACAAGCTGGACATCTTCGCTGAAGTCGGCAGGAACAGGGCACTGGATTACACATTCGAGGGTGTGAAGGTAGCTGACGGCCTGTTGAACATCGACTTTGTGAAGGTAGTAGAGTTTCCGTGCATTGCTGCCTTTGTTGTGCAGGGCAAGGGCATTACAAGGAAAATAAACTGTGGCGGACCGGCTTACAAAGACTACCAGGCCGACCTGCCGGCTTCGGACTC
>JBARPZ010000554.1:0-4973 GCA_049643445.1 Sedimentisphaerales bacterium | reverse complement strand
CCATCGCAGCACTAACTCTATCTTCAAGTATATCGATTGCCAGCTTCACTTTTTTGAAGCCTTATCCCAAGTTAGTCGCTCCGCATCACCCCAGAGCAACTCCAAATCATAATAGTCTCTATATTCGGCGTCAAAGATATGGATTACAACATCGACAAAGTCGAGCAAAACCCAGCGTGCCTGCTCGTAGCCGGCCCGGCCGAAACGCTGCTGGCCCTGTTCTTTTGCCGCCTCACATATCTCGTCAGCAACAGCCCGCATTTGTCTATTACTTGTACCCGTGACGATTACGAAATAATCTGTAGCAGGCGATTTGCCCTTCAGGTCCAGAACAACAATGTCACTGCAATGTCGCCCTGCTGCAACTCTTGCTGCATCCAGAGCAAAGGTCCTTGATTTTTCGTTTACCCTCTTTGCCAAATTATTCCCTAATCCTTTGTGGTTCGAGTCACCAATTATGAATTATTTGCCGAGGCCAAGCCAACCACTGATAACAGGAGCGAATTTGACCACGACACCCGAAAAGACCACACTGACCATCGTCATGAGTTTAATAAGAATATTCAAACTTGGCCCGGAAGTATCCTTGAACGGGTCGCCGACCGTATCACAAACTACAGCCGCCTTGTGTTCCTCCGAGCCTTTGCCGCCATAAGCGCCCTTTTCGATGTATTTTTTCGCATTGTCCCAGGCCCCGCCGGCGTTATTAAGCGTAATTGCCAGAACGAATCCACAGCTCAATCCCGCTGCCAAAAGCCCCATCACACCTGCAACACCCAGCAGCAATCCCGTCAGAACCGGCACAATAATCGCCAGCAGCGATGGCAAAATCATCTCTTTCTGCGCACCCCGCGTGGAAATCGAAACGCATTCAGCATAATCCGGCTCTCCGGTCCCTTCCATAATGCCGGCGATTTCCCTGAACTGACGCCGCACCTCATTGACCATGGCCCCTGCCGCCCTGCCGACCGCCTTCATCGTCATCGCACAAAATACAAAAGTCATCATGGCACCAATAAAGAGGCCGCATATCAATTTCGGATTCATAATATGCAGCTCATAAGCGTTGACGAAGTCCATAATGTGGGCAGCCTTGGCGTTGATAGCACCGGTTACATCCCCGCCGGCAGAAAACGCCGTATCACCAACGTAAAATATTCCTTCGGCGCTTTCCGATGCCAGCCTCGCGATCCATATCTTGATTTCCTCGATATACGCAGCCAGTAGTGCCATCGCCGTCAGAGCTGCCGAGCCTATTGCAAAGCCCTTTCCTGTCGCCGCCGTGGTATTGCCGAGAGCATCGAGTGCATCGGTCCTCTGTCTCACCTCTTCGCCCAGGCCGCTCATCTCAGCGTTGCCGCCTGCATTGTCGGCTATGGGCCCATAAGCGTCTGTCGCCAGGGTAATGCCTAATGTGGAAAGCATTCCAACAGCGGCAAAGCCGATACCGTAAAGACCCATTGATATATTTGAAAAGCCGCCGGCAAAACCAAACGCACATAGGATGCCAAGGACTATTGTTATTACCGGCAGCCCGGCTGAATACATACCCGTTGCGAAGCCCTCAATGATTGTTGTCGCCGCTCCCATTTTTGTCTGCTCGGCTATACCCCGTGTCGGTCCGTAGCTGTCAGAAGTATAATACTCGGTGAATTGTCCTATCAGCACGCCGGCAACCAGGCCGGAAATAACCGAGCCGAAAACTCCCCAAGTAATCCAATCGGCCCAAGCCAGGCCCGCGACCGCAAAAATAATCAGGATCGAGCTTCCAAGAGTTCCGAACAGCAACGCTCTCAGCAAATTCTTCTGACTGGCACCCTCTTTACAGCGAACCATAAAGATACCTAAAATCGAAAGTATAATGCCCATGCCGGCAACAAGCATCGGTGCAAGAACGGCCTTGAGCACGTTTTCGCCTGACATCGTCAAAGCCGCCCCGAGTGCAGCCGTCGCCAGGATTGAGCCGCAATAGCTCTCATATAAGTCAGCGCCCATACCCGCAACATCTCCGACATTATCACCAACGTTATCAGCAATCGTAGCCGGATTTCTTGGATCATCTTCGGGAATGCCGGCTTCGACTTTGCCGACCAGGTCTGCCCCGACATCCGCCGCTTTAGTAAAGATTCCGCCGCCAACACGGGCAAAAAGCGCCTGCGTTGAAGCGCCCATCCCGAAAGTAATCATTGTCGTGGTGATTTCAACGAGTTTGTCCTCATGGCTCATCCCCGCCTTGACCAGGGTCAGGCCGAGAAAAGGAAGGCCATCTCTCATATGTTCAACAGTATAAACCAGCTTATCAAGAACCAGATACCACAGCGAGATATCCAGCAGTCCGAAGCCCACTACTACAAGGCCCATAACCGCACCGCTGCGAAAGGCAACCTGCAGGCCGCGATTCAGGCTTTCGCTGGCGCCTTGGGCCGTCCGCGCCGAGGCATTCGTCGCAGTCTTCATACCCAAAAAACCGCACAGACCGCTGAAAAACCCGCCGGTCAGAAACGCCACCGGAACGAATGGGTTCTGAATGCCTAAGTAAGCACAAACCCCTAAGATAACCAACAGGACCAGAAATACTAATGACACAATGCTATACTGTCTGAAAAGATACGCATATGCTCCCTCGCGCACATGCTGAGCAATCTTTATCATCTTTTCAGTGCCTTCAGACTCAGCCATCACCTTCTTGTAGAAATACAATGCAAAGGCCAAAGCTAACAGTGCAGCAGCTATCGGAGTAATCACCCAGCTTAATGGAGTGCTGACAATCTCAGCCGGTTCAGGGCCTTCCGCTGCCATCGCCGCCGCACTAAACGCAAATACAGGCACCACAAACACGCCGATTTTCTTAAGAATCTTCACTTTTTCCATCCTTTCAAAAGTTAACTATAGATTCCTACTGAGACAACATACACGAGATAGCGTGCAGTTTAACCAAATAGAGTTGCTTTTCAAATATTTTATCGCGGGATACCAAATAAAAATCAAGAGCTTGAGAGCACTTACTTACTATTATGTATGGTACTCTGCGTTGATTGTTACATATTCTTTGCTCAAATCGCAACCGTAGCAAAAATCGCTCATATTCCCGACACCCAAATCAATTGTTATCGTATGCTCGGTTTGCGAAATAACCTTGCTCGCCTTTTTTGCGTCGAATTTTCTCGGGCCGCCATTCTTAAAGACTGTTATATGGCCTAATTTGCAGGATAGTTTATCTGGATTCAACCTTACGCCGGCCGAACCGACTGCACAGATAATCCTGCCCCAGTTTGGATCGCCGCCATGCACAGCGCATTTTACCAACGGATAATCCGCTACCGCCCTTGAAGCTTTCGCTGCGTCGGCTTTTGTAGCCGCACCTTTGACAACAACCTTGAACTTCCGTGTTGCCCCTTCGGCATCGAGCGCCATCTGCCTGGCCAAATCGTCACAAACCTGCGACAACGCCTTGGCGAACTTCTTATAGCGCGGACATTGACTAACTATTGGCCTATTCCCCGACAGGCCGGAGGCAAGGATTATCGCAGTATCATTAGTACTCTGATGGCCATCCACGGTCAGCTTATTAAATGAGTCACCGACGGCATTTTTCAAGGCCCGAGCAAGCAGGGGTTTCGTTGTAGCAACATCCGTAGTTATGAAGCAAAGCATTGTCGCCATGTTCGGCCCAATCATGCCGGCGCCCTTAACCGCTGCCGCTATCGTAACCTGCCTGCCGGATATTTCGAGCCGGCGCACCGCCTGTTTCGGTATGGTATCAGTTGTCATTATCGCCTTTGCAAAATCCAGACCCGCCTTGGATGAAGCCGAAAGTTTCACTGCCGCCTTAGAAATACCTTTTGTGATTTTACCCATCGGCAACTGCTCACCAATAATACCGGTCGAGGCGACCAGAACCCTATGCGGCTCGGCCTCAATCTGTTTCGCAGTTTCAGCGCACATCTTTATAGCGTTCTTGATACCCAATTGCCCGGTGCAGGCGTTGGCATTGCCGGAGTTGACAACCACCGCTTCGATGCCGCCTGATTTGACATGCTTTCTCGAAACGGTAACTGCAGCACCGAATATCTTATTAGTTGTGAAGACCGCTGCTGCTTTTGCACCGGTTGGGCATACAATCAAGCCCAAATCAAGATTGCCCGATTTCTTAATCCCGCAGCGCACACCCGCCGCCAAAAATCCTTTTGGCGCCGTAATAGTATTATTTACCATCTTGTGCCTCTTTAAATAATAGTTGTGTTTTTTGACCGCGGATCTTTGATAGTGTCCGGTGCATTGCTGAGTTTCCCTGCAATCGCCATATCCCTGAAATTCGCCATCGGGTCGTAGAATTTCTTCTTCAAATCCACGGTGTTGACCGTCAAGCCGGCACGGTTCGCCCTAAGCTGACGGGCAATTTTGCCATCCGGCTGGATAAAACACGATGAGTACGGCGAATAGTATCCGCTCGCGTTCGCCATGCTAATCCAGAAATGGTTCGTCGCCGCCCTACACTGCATCGTCTGCCGCATAATATGAGTATGTACGCTCGGCCCTTTCTGCCGGGCATTGTAAAACGACTGGAAAATACAGTTGACCTTTTGTTTATACAATTCCCGGTAAATCTCCGGAAACCGCAAATCAAAGCATATAAGCAGCGAGCATTTTACTCCATTGATGGTAAAGTACACAAACCTATTGCCCGGCGTAAGCCGACGCAAATCACCTTTCGTGCAAAATCTCTTGTCATACCGGTCAACAATCCTGCCTTTGGGATTTATCACATACAGACTATTGTGCGGCTTGCCCGCCATACGTGTGGCGGGCTTATTCGGCTCGGCCTGCTCCCGAACGTTTTTGTCGGGCGTCAATCGGTGCGTACTGCCCAGAACCACCCAAAGGCCGAGTTTGGCTGCAAGAGCCATAATCTTTTCAGTCTCTTCTCTAAGCAGCCCCCAATCGTACCCGTCGAAGTTAGGAAAGTCGGTGCC
>JBARPZ010000553.1:0-3991 GCA_049643445.1 Sedimentisphaerales bacterium | reverse complement strand
GTACGCAATGTAGAGATAGAGGGCGTAGAGTCCTTTGAGCCAGTGCCGTATCTTTATTATATGGACCCGGCAGAAGGTAAAGATATATTTGGAAACGACGTCCAGCCACAAATGGCAGTGGATATAGGCTCGGCCTTTGAGGTCAAAGAACAGATGCTTTGCTGCCACGAGAGTCAGAGGAACTGGCTAAAAGCACACCACAATATGGACGAGTATGTTGAATCTATGAAAAGGTGGTCTATGTCGCGGGGAAGCTTGATAGGCGCGGAGTACGCAGAAGGTTTCCGACAACATTTAGGACATGCCTATCCCCAGGATAATATACTGAAAGCTGAATTGGGGAAATTGGTTCACTTAGTTTGAGGAGAAGCCAATTATGACACGGAAATTGAGTATCTTAGCACCAGAATGGTGGGATTATACAACCCTTGATGACGAGATTCTAAACGAAGCAGCCAAACTTACTGCCGAAGATATGCTCGGTTTATCACGAGATGGTTTTCGGGTAGTATTCTATGACACACTGGAGGATTTTTATCTGGCAGAGGCCCTTGAGTATATCACAGCCTGGCGGCAGGCGACGTCGGATAATCCCGTTGGGATTTGCGGGCCAATTGGCCCTACTGAACAATTGCCGCTGGTGGCAAGACTGGTCAATGAACTCGAACTGGACTTGAAAAATGCCCACTTCTGGGGACTGGATGAGTGGTATCTGGATGGTAAAGAGGTTGATGAAAATCATCCGCTGTCATTTGCGAAGGCCGACAAGGAACTTTGTTTCAACCGTATCGATAAAAAACTACGTATGCCGGAACAGAATATGCACTTTCCGAAAGCTGACGTGACGGAATATATCCAAAGCTGGGAAGGGGCCAGATGCGCGATTATGCAGGGTGGACAGGGTGATATAAAACACTGGGCGTTTAACGACCCGGTCAAAAGAGAAAAACCATACGAGAAGGCGCCACCATCTCCTGAGCAGTACTGCCAGCTTTCGGCGCGTGTTGTCGACCTTCATCCGGCAACCGTTATGCAGAACGCCCGTACCAGCGGCGGCGGAGTGGTAACCGGCGTGCCAACAAAAGCGATTACAGTCGGGCCGATCCAGACCTGGCAGGCGGAAAAGGTCTCCATCTGGCAGGCAGGCACGCATGATAATCCGTTCGGGATGCGGCTGACAACGCTAATGGTCGGCAAGAAAATATCAGACAGCTCAGTGCCGATGTCATTGTTGGCGAATCATCCCAACGTGCAATTTAATTTTTACCGGGCCGGCATTGGGTCCTGCACGGCTGAAATGCATTAAATATCAGTATCACCAAAAGAGCCAATCCTTTCCTATAATCCGTGCAGCATCCGAACAGCTTCTTTTACAACCATATCGGCTGCCTGAGGACCGAAAGGGCTGCTTCTGACTTCATACCCCCCTTCTATGTACAAATGCTCCGGCGCAAGGTAGCCGGCGGCACCGTTGCAGTGTGTAATTACAAACGTATGTTTATAGGGTGAAGCATCCTTAATCGCCCTGCCGATTTCCGTCAAAACCTCACAGCCAATACCTACAAAAGCAACTTCCCCTACTCTGGCGGCGGTTATATTAAGTGCGGCAGGCGGACTATCTTTTTTTACACTAACTTCACCTCGTGGTTTTCCCGGAAGTTCAAGTGTTGTAAAAGAGGTATTGACTTTTCCGCCAAGGGAAACTTTGTTAATGCCACGGAAAACATGCACCACTTCTTCACCTAACAAAGTTCCAAGTAACACAGGCTCCGGTATCCAGCCGGGCTCGGTATTGAACGAAGGTAACACCCTGAACCACGGGTCGATATTGCCGGATGCTCCCGCAAACGCAGGTGCAATAGCACCTTTACCAAGAATCTTCTCGACAAACTGCTCGGCCAATCCGAGGACATCGCCGCTTATATTTAAGTTCTTTCCTCCCAGGCATGTAGCATGTGTAGCATAATCGAAAAGAGCGGCAACGACGGTATCATCAGGTTTTGACACTTTCAAGACCAATACTTCCTTGTCGGTCGGGCCATAGGGATTACGACCGAGTTGTATTGAACTTTCACCTGTATTATTGATTCTCAGCTCTCGCCGATTAGCTCCAACCGGGCTGTATCCGACGCCGATGCCTGTTCGGACTTCACCGACATTATCAAATGCGCTGCGAATTACTTTTATCAGCTTAGACTTTAAGCTCTCTGTATATTCGAGATTATTAGGATGTCCTTTTTTCTTATCGATGGTCAGGCTGGGGCCAGCGTGTGTGTGAATGGCGGTTAGAAAGAGTTCGGACGGCTTGAGTTTGAACTCATTCAGGATGGCTTTTCGTAGAGGTTCGGCGGTTTCATTATAAAAACCCAGCAGGTCAGTTGATACCAAAACAAGCCGTTGGCCATCATTTTCGAAAATTACAACACGGGCAGATAATGGGTCATGAATCCCATCAGATAAATCTGTGCGGCCGGCATAACCTGCCATTTTAACCGGCTTTTCGGGTGTTATATCAATCTTTGCAGTACCAGCACGCAAGATGTCCTTTTTTTGGTTAGATTGTACGGGTGAAGTTGTAAATAAAAGGCTAATAAGGACTATAACCGCTAAAACGGTCCGGCTGTGTGGAAAAACAAACACTTTTTTCATGGTAACCTCCTATGATTTATGTGCCGTATTGGTTCTAAATGATAGCCGGTTATAATCGATTTTTCAAGAACTTCTAACTTAGTAAAGATTAGCAGCATTTTGTGCCTCTGAAATTGGCTTTGTTTGGGTTTGAATTGGCTTTGTTTTGGGTTTGAATTGGCTTTGATTGGGTTTGAATTGGGTTTGAATTGGCTTTGAATTGGCTTTGTTTTCCTAATTGACCAAGTGTCCATTTGTACATATCCCCTTGTTAATACTTCATTTACGTTCAACTTGACTTTTTTGAAATTGGCTTTGTTTTGCATAAAAAGTTTATTTTTTCGTACGTAATCTTTCGTACTTCGTAAATCGTTTATTAACCACGGATTACACGGACCTACTTGATAAGTAGGCAAGGATCGTATTGGCCGGCTAAAAACGGTTCTTATTAGTCGTAAAGATGCGCAAAAAGGTGCTTTATTAGTCATTAATACACCAAAATGTTTAAAACATTGGCTTTTATGATGCAAAATAATGCTTTTATCTCGTATCTGGTATCTCGTATTTAGTATATAGCCGGTTGAGGCCGGAACGGCCGGCATTTGTTTTGTGACCACAGACTCAAGACTTCAAATTCCTCAATTTCACATTCATAATTCTCAATTCTTAATTGCCGTTCATATTATACCTAACTTGCCCGGAATGTTCTATAAAAATATAACTTTTTTACAAAAAAAGTGCTTTTTTTAGGCCAAGCGCCGTTGAACTGCCTTTAGCTTGTCACAAAATCCATTAAGGGTTTCATCGCAACCCATGTATCAACCATAATATCTATTGCTTTTGCAGACTGCATTACCTTCTCCGAATGTGGACAATGCAACTCTACTCCCCACTGCATGTTAGTTTTCTTATTTACCAGCAGCTCGAAAATGCATTCCAACCAACCCGGTTGATATTTGGGCGGTCCTTTTGCCGTACTTAAGACAGTTCGAAGATCCACCTCAATCCTGCCATCTTGCTCCGGACGAGAGCGTCGTGATTTGCAATGTATCTGGTGAATACATATTATCGGCTTGGCTGTCTTCAACTTCTTGAGTACAGGTCTGAGATTCTTCTCTACCTCTGAGAGTATTTGACCGAGGCCCTCAATATTATTCTTTCGGAGAATACTCTTAACGCCTCCCATCCCGTTTGGAACTGTCAGAGAAATGGCAACATCATCAGGGTATATCCCAAGAGCAGGATGAACCACAGTTGTAAACGGCTTCCCGCTGCCTATCTTCAGCGGGAGAAAATCCCAAACTCCCCCATTGTCTCCTCTTGTTATTGCCGTCCTTCCCTCTTTCTTTACATCAACACCCAA
>JBARPZ010000552.1:0-8858 GCA_049643445.1 Sedimentisphaerales bacterium | reverse complement strand
ATGTATCACAAACATTCGACAAGACAATCAGGAGACAAAGTGATGAAAAGAAATGGCTGGTTTCTCATAGTGATATATGCCCTGTTCTGCAATTCAGTATGGGCAGAAGTACACATCATTTATGATCCTACGAGAATTCCCAACGGTCGTATTAACGGGGGGTTGTATGATAGCTTGAGTTGGTTAGGGACACGGTGCAACTATTGGAGTGGTGACCAATACATAGGTGACTCTCCAGTGTCTGACTCAATGTTGTGCGACTCGCCCGACGACGAAGTGGGGCCGCTCTATGTCGCGAGTGAAGTGGGCATTAGCGAAGAGGGCATTTTTTATGGAAAGGCGCATGGAGAGAGCAGCGAGAGTACAAATCCGATGTGGGGTTATCCGATATATACCGTGGCAAGTGACAGTGGAGGTGTATGGTTCACTGTCGATTACGCCACGCTCTCACTCGGCTGGATTGCCGAGGGATTTGAGGGATACGATGAAACTGGTTGGACGGGAGGACTCTTTCAAACTGGTTGGTCGATAGCACTCCACAAGTTGACTTTCACTCCTGAGGGTGCGATCCTGGATCTTGTGTACTCAACCGACTCCAACCAGGAGTCTTCGTCAGAGTGGACGCAGTTGTTTGATTTGGATCCTGCGCATACCTACCAACTGGCCTGGTCAATGGGTATAAAGTGTTCCACTCCCGGCGATCACGGCTGGGCTAAACTGAGCCTGGATTTAACAAACCTCGAAGAATTTGAATATCTGGTCTGGCCTTTGGAAGCGGGACGAACATGGACCTATCACTGCCAGGATTCAAACGGCACAGAATGGATAGAAACACGAGAAGTTATTGACAGTAACAATTTGGGCGAAGAGCTATATTACAAAGTGCGTGTTATCGATAATTGTCCGCATGCTCATAGAGAAACCGATGTTTATGTCCGTTCAACGAATTATGCTTTATACGAATGGAAAAACGGCAGGGAAGTTATGATCATTGTAGCTGGTCCTGTCGGAGTTGGTATACTTAATGAGGACACGGTAAGAGAAATCACTTCTGAGGAATTGATGACCGTTCCCTATGGTGGACCATACGAAAGCTATACCTATGAAATCCGCGAAGTCAATGATACCAGCCCATACTCACTTGCATCTTTTGTTCAAGGTTTGGGTTTTATCAAGATAGTCGATTATACGGCTGATTATCCTCCAGTGATAAAAGAATTGCAATCTATTGTACCTGACCATTTGTGCGGTGACTATGGTTATCCTTATCCTGTAGGTGACGAGAACCACGATTGTATTGTGAATTTTCAAGATTTAGGTGTCGTTGCCGAACATTGGTTAGTATGCACAAAGCCAGATTGTTAAAGTATGTAGTGTGCGATATTTCGCACAATTTTAATTATATCAATTCATTCTCCTAAAGTATGGGAAATTGCCTGGCGTATCGATGAGGTCAGCGCGTGTGGCACAATCACGGGTACAGTCTGGAGCCTCACAACCATGCCCCCCCCGCCGTAAGTAGTGTAGTACAGCCTGATGACAGGCTAAATGTTCGTGAGGATCTAAGAGAATCTGTTTGTCACGACGTATCTGCGTTGATTTTTTCTATGAGTTCGGGCAGCTCGGCGAGGTTATTTATTTTCCAGGCTCCTTTGGGAGTCTTTTTCCCGGCGTTGGTATAAGCGGCTTTCAGGACGGCCTTCATACCGATTTTTGCCGAAGTCTTGATGTCCTTGTTAATCTTGTCGCCGACGAACATTATGTTTTCCAGCATCTCGCCAATTCTTTCTGCGGCGGCCCTAAAGATACGAGCATCCGGCTTGCGAAAATCAAACTCATACGAATAGAGCCTGACCGGAAAGAAATCAAGTATGCCGAGCTGTTGAAGATGTTTATCCAGAGAGTGGGCGTTTACAAAGGTGTTGGACACTATCCCGAGCTTAAGGCCCAATTCCTTGAGTACAGTTAAGGTCTCTTTCGTTTTCGGTTCGGCCTGGCCGATTTTACTCAGCGGTTTATACCAGAGCCACGCCAGGTGCTGCCATTGCTGCTCGGTGAGCTTTATCCCCTTTTTCGTGCCGCTGGTTTTTAAAAGGACGAGCGCGTCAAAATCCTTTCTGGTTATGCAGGACAGCCAGTGGCGTATACGGAGCAGCACAAGGTTTCGCCAGTAATAGTACTTGAAGTTACCAACCGGCTGGCCGCAGCTTTGCAGAAAATCGTACGATAACCTGGCGCCCTGCTTAAAAATTCGAGACTTGTCGACTCTTCCGAAGTTCAACAAAGTATCACCAAGGTCGAACAATACCGCTTTGATTTTCTTATTTGCCAAAGCTCTCACCTCAATGGTGGTAACTTACCACCAAAAGACTCCCGGACCCACCTGAACATTTCCTCATCTGATATCGCCGACACCCTGTTTGCCGAATACTCAGCATCGATTCTGTCTTTTATTTTGGTAATACGAATGTCGTGTTTGGGGATTTCGATTTTATACCTGGCCTCTACCCAGTGTTTAATCCCTGCTGCCCCGGTCTTATCAGTAATTGCTACGCTGACAGGCCGATTGAGCAGTTTTTGGGTGTCGAAGCAATTATATATTTCCTCGTTCTTTAACAGGCCGTCTGCGTGAATGCCGGCCCGAGTGACGTTGAAATCCTTTCCGGTCAGCGGATAGTTGTGCGGAATTTCAAAGCCCAACTCGCTTCCGGCGTACTCACACAGTTCGGTTATCGCTGCGTAATTGACGCCGGCAGTCTGGCCCTTGATTTGGGCATGTTCGACAACCAGGGCCTCCAAGGGCGGATTGCCTGTTCGCTCGCCGATGCCGAATATCGCGGCGTTAGCAGCACAGCAGCCGTAGAGCCATGCCGTTGCAGCGTTTACCTGGACCTTGTGCAAGTCGTTATGACCGTGCCATTCAAGCCATTCGGAGCGAACACCAATTTGCCTGAGACCGTGGATGAGTTTCGGAACGCTCCGCGGCAGAGAAACAGTCGGCCAGGGCAGACCAAATCCGAGGGTATCACAAAGACGAATCTTGACCGGCTTGTTATAGCTTTCAGCAAGTTTCATTAATTCGGCGGCAAAAGGCAGGACAAAACCTTCGTAATCGGCCCGCGTTATGTCCTCAAGGTGACATCGCGGAATAACACCATTATCCAGTGCCGCTTTGACAATATCAAGATACACGTTCATCGCCTGGGCCCGGGTCTTTCGGAGTTTGAGGAAAATGTGATAGTCGCTTGCCGAGGTCAGAATGCCGGTTTCGGTGAGGCCCATTTGCGAAACGAGCTTAAAATCAGCCGGCACAGCCCTGATCCAGCCGGTAATCTCAGGAAACTTATAACCTCGAGCCTGGCACAGTTGGACGGCTTTTCTATCACGCTCTGAATATAAAAAGAACTCACATTGGCGAATCAAACCGGTTCCGCCGTCTATTGTGTGCAGTAAATCGTAAACCTTGAGAATTTGCTCCGGCGTATAAGGCGGCCGGGCCTGCTGGCCGTCACGGAAGGTCGTGTCGGTAATCCAGATTTCCTCCGGAATGTCATACTCAACGTTTTGGTTGTCAAATATTACCCTGGGAAATTCAGTATATGGGAATATCTTACGATACAGGTTCGGTTTTTCTACATCCACAAGTTTAGGCTTTTTATTCGTCATTATTCGTCTCCGGCACGTTTTCGTTCGGTGTCGTGCATGTTGCATGAAATATGCGAGATACGTTTGGCGATTCACGAAATACGAATTATAGCCGAGGTGGGATTCGAACCCACACGCCCATAACGGGCAGGGGATTTTAAGTCCCCAGCGTCTGCCATTCCGCCACTCGGCCCGGGCAGTAGGTTAATGCATTTGGCAAAATTTTGCAAGCTGTTTTCCGGCTTTCTTTCCGGCCTGGATTTAGCAGAAATCCAGATAGAGTCAAAACCAACCTTATCGTTTGCAGGGATTGAGGTGGCTTAAGTGAATGTAAACAGTCTTGAGCGTTGTGTGTGAAGTGTGATATGGGGTACAAGATAAATCAGGGCTTTAATCGGCAAAGAAAATCCCTGATTCGTTCTGTCGACTGCATCAGCCGAACTCTGCGGTCAAGCGTTTTTAACTGCGGGTCATCATCTGCCAGACACAATGCCTTTTTGATTCTCCGGGCAGCGTCGGCAAATCGGCCCATCGCCAAATAGACAATTGCAGAATCACGCAGGACACAAACGTCCTTTGGCCTTATATCGAGTGCATGGCCAAAAAACTCCACTGAATCCTCGAATCGGCCCCTTGTGGCACTGATGAGACCAAGATAGTAGTAGGCATCTACATTAGCACAATCGATATCCACAGCCCTCATCATACAATGCGTTGCATGATCGAGGTCATCAATAGTCAAAAACATCGAACCCATAGAAACCCATGGATCCGCATCCTCAGGAGCCAGCTTTACCTCCGAAACCAGATAATTTCTTGCCTCTTGCCACACCCCTCTCATCAACGCATACTGAGCCAGCCTGTAGCGCGGCCCTGTGAGCGTATTGTCTTCCTGGAGCGCCTGGTTGAATAATTTTACGGCCCGCTCATAATCACAATTGTCGAAGGCAATCTCTCCCAGATAAAACAAAGCAAGGGCAAAATCAGGCTGAAGCTCAAGTATTCTGTTGAACTTTTCTTTAGCCGATTCAATGTCATCAGCTTCGAGCAAAAACAAACCATAATCAAGGATAACATCAATCTGGCCCGGATTAACCCGAAGCTCCGCCAGAAAATGCTCTCGTCCGCGCTCCCTGTCACCCTCTGACCAGTAGGCCTGGGCGATTCGATAGTTGATTTGTGGGTGGCTCGGTTCAAGTTCGGCAGTTTTTAACCAGCAGCGAATAGCTTTCTGATACTGACCCCGTGCAAAAAGACTATTGCCGATATTATAGTAGCACAATGCACAGTCCGGATTTATCTGCTGGGCAAGATAGAACATCTGCTCGGCCAAATCGTGCTGGCCCATTTCGGTATAAGTAATTATCCGATTACAATAGGAAGGTTCATATCCGGGATCGAATTCCTGGATTTGTTCGAAAGTTTGAATGGCCAAATCATATTGTCCTGTGCGTGTATAATCGACCGCCAGCGAATTTGATATCTCCAAATCATTGGGATTTAGCTGCAGAGCGGTTTCGTATTCGCTTATTGCATCATCGAACAGGCCTTTAGTATCCAGTACAAGTGCCTTGTTGAAATGCCATGAGCCGTTGGAAGGATTTATCTCGAGAGCCTCATCGAGTTCTCCGAGGGCTTCATTTTCTTTACCGTTTTCGTAAAGCTCAAAAGCCTTGTTTGCCTTGTGCTCAGCTTTATCATACGGTCCGAATGCCATGTCTTCGAAGCTCATATTTCACATACCCTTTATTTCATTTCAAAAAGAGACCGAATCCCCAAGGTCGTTTCGTCAATAATGTAATGCTGAATTAGCCGTTTTTTGCCGGCGTAAGGGCTTTTTGCCGGCCGCAAAAATTTTGCTGGCAATTTGGGTTATAAGCTCTTATAATTTCATAGCTTAGACCCGCTCCAATCGAGCTTAGGCTAATGTCCGATTGGCGAGGGATTACTGTTTTTCTGGAAAGAAGCCGCTGATAGTCTTATAATCGGTGGCAGCCAGGTGGCTCGTAATGACTCAGTAATTTGGCCCTATTTTGCGGTGTCCCCAAACGCAAAAAAGGCGTGTGAAGGACCACTGTAATAAGTTGCAAAATGGGTATCCCCGACTATTGTTTGGAGAATTAAAAGTATGATTAAAGAGATAAAAGGTACGGTAACGGCCGGCAAGGGCAGTTACGCCATTGTAGTCAGCAGGTTCAACGAATTCATAACCTCTAAGTTGCTTGCGGGTGCGATAGATTGTCTCCAGCGTCATGGCGCCAGTGACGAACAGATATCCGTAGTTTGGGTGCCTGGTTCCTGTGAAATAACGCAAGCTGCAAAGAAGCTCGCAGAGAGCGGCAAATACGTCGCAGTGATTTGTCTTGGCGCGGTCATCCGGGGTCAAACCGGCCATTACGATTACGTCTGTCAGCAGGTAGTCCGAGGCATTGGACAAATCAACTACGATTCAGGTGTGCCGGCCATATTTGGCGTTCTGACCTGTGAGACACTCGAGCATGCGGTCGAGAGAGCCGGGATGAAAATGGGTAATGCCGGCGCCGACGCAGCTCAGACAGCTATGGAAGCAGCCAACGTCATGGAACAGATTTGAGCCGGTGCTTAACGTCTGAGGTGTGATGCGCCCAATGCAGTGCCCAACAAGAGCCACGAGAGACGGAATGCAGGCCGATAGAAGAACAAGGGCCAGAGAACTGGCAATACAGGGATTATATCAACTCGATGTGCAGGGCCCGGACTTGCTCGATCGTTTAGGCCCGTTCTTTATTGAAGCTGACGACGACGATTTTGTACGAAAACTCGCCTCGGATTGGACAAAAGGGACGTGGGAAAATCTGGCACAGTGCGACGAAATAATAGATGCTTCAACGATAAAGTGGCAATTTACAAGACTTTCACCTGTTGACAAAAGCATTTTGAGGTTGGCGGTTTACCAGTTGAAATTCTGTCTCGATATTCCGCCCAAAGTTGTGATAAATGAGGCCATTGAGCTTGCCAAAAAGTTCAGCAGTGATAAGTCATCCGCGTTTGTTAATGGCGTGCTTGATGCCGTCTTGAAAAAACACATGACCCGTGACTTGTAGCGAGAGGTTGGTTCTGATTAGCTGATTAATTAAGGAAGGCGGCAAACGACGAGCGTGAGGAAAATTGCAGTATTAAACCAGAAAGGAGGGGTTGGAAAGACCACAACGGTGGTTAATATTGCAGCAGCCCTTGCCGGTATGGGCTTGAAGGTTGTCGTTGTCGACCTGGACCCTCAGGCGCATCTGACAATCCACCTGGGCCTTGAGCCGCAAGCCATTGGGGCCGGTTCATACGAGGTCCTGATAAAGGAAGCCAAATTTGAAGAAGAAATTCTGCTCGTGCGTCCAAATCTCTGGCTGCTGCCGGCAGATATCAACCTGGTCGGTGCCGAAAGTGAGCTGGTAAGTGTGGTCGGCAGGGAAACCATTCTCCGGGAGGCGATCGAGTCGGTAGAAGACAAATTCGATTATCTCGTGATAGACTGTCCCCCTTCACTCGGATTGCTGACCCTGAATGCCCTCGCGGCTGCCGACGAGGTTTTGATCCCGCTTCAGCCGCATTTCCTGGCCCTGCAGGGATTCGGGAAACTGCTGCAGACCGTCGAGCTTGTCAACAAAAGAATCAATCCGGAGCTGAAAGTTCAGGGGATTTTGCTGTGCATGTTCGACACCAGGGCCTCACTTCCCAGTGAAGTCAAGGCCGATATCGAGCAATTCCTTGAAAGTGCACGTGGAACCAATTGTGCCTGGGCGCAAGCGCAGATTCTGCCCACTTTTATCCGAAGAAACATCAAGCTCGCTGAGGCACCAAGCTACGGCCAGACAATCTTCGAATACGAGCGGAATTGCCATGGCGCTGAGGATTACATGAAAGTTGCCGAATCCATACACACTCAATTTCAGTCGGTGCCGCAGCTTGATACACAACCCGATGATGCTAAAGCGGCAGAAGATAAGAATGTAGAAACTGCAGAACAGATACAGGAAGAATCTGCTGTTGAATCGGCTCAGGATAAAGATATAGCTACTCCGGCAGATGCAATCCAGGAACTTGGTACCGTCGCCGAACACGACCAGGACCAGCCCCCCATTGAAATCAAGGAAATCCCACAGCCGGATTTAGAAGCTCCCTCCTCGGAATTAACTCAAACAACACCGCCGGACCCGGAACAAAACCAACCTGACTAAAGTCGATTGTATAAACTACCGCCGGCACAATGACCTATTTTTGTTTACCTTCGCTGCTTTTCTTATCCAACAGCCCCAGCCCGCGCATCCAGTCTTGGCAGCGAAGAGGCCAGCTTGATACGGCACCGTGCTTTTGGCCGAGGCCGAATCCATGGCGGCCTTTCTGGTAGATATGCATCTCAGCCGGCACCTTGGCCTTTCTAAGGGCAAGGTAAAAAAAGATACTGTTTTCGGCCGGGACGCCTTTGTCCTCGTAGGTATGGACCAGGAACGTTGGCGGCGTTTCAGACGTGACCTGCCTTTCGTTAGACAGATTTTCGACCAATTTTTCATCGGGTTTGTTACCGAGTAAGTTCCTTCTGGAGCCGGAGTGCGCGCACCATTCTATCAACGAAACGACCGGGTAGATGAGGACCATGAAATCGGGCCGACAACTGGCTCGGTCGATTGGGTCTTTTGCGTCACTTCTGCCCTTATGAAAGTGAGTTCCTGCAGTAGAGGCCAGATGACCACCGGCCGAAAAGCCAAGGATACCTATCCGATTGGGATTGATGTTCCATTCTTTAGCCCGGCTGCGGACCATACTGACGGCCCGCTGGGCGTCTTGTAACGGTGCGGGGTGACCATAGCCGGCGCCGCTGTTGCGGTGGCGGTACTTGAGGATAAAACCGGCCACACCGAGCGAATTCAGCCACCGTGCGACTTGATGTCCCTCGTGGTCCATGGCCAGGTGGCCATAGCCGCCGCCGGGACAAATCACTACAGACGTGCCGGATGCTTTTTCTTTAGGCGGCAGGTAAATCGTCAGCGTCGGCTTGTCGCCATCCTCGTTGCCTTTGGCACCGGGAGCGCCCGCGGGCCAGAGCAGTTCGACTTTTTGTGAGGTATCTTCCTGCTCTGCAGCCACTTTGGCAGTTAAGGACATCCCAATTATCACACAGGCCAAAACGATACAAAGATATCGATTCATGCTTTTGAACTCCTTTCGTTGTTTCTCACAGT
>JBARPZ010000551.1:0-2212 GCA_049643445.1 Sedimentisphaerales bacterium | reverse complement strand
GTGTGGAGTACAGCCAGTCGGGCGGAGGTTCCAAAACCGGTGGGTTTTTGGAGATTTGAAGGAAATACGTCCGACTCGGGCAGTGGCAAAAACAACGGAGCGTTGAAAGGTACTGCGGCTATTGCTGCCGACCCGCAGCGCGGCAAGTGCCTGAAGTTGGACGGGGACGGCTATGTGGATATCGCATCCGGTGTCACGGAATTAGGCGATGCAAGTTTTACAATTGCAGCCTGGATCAAGACCACAAAAAACGGAGCGTCCATCTTATCCAAATCCACTGGCACTACTGAATGGGAAGGAAGGGAAAAGGAACTTTACATTGCTGATTCAGAGACATCAGATGGGGATTATGACGGGACAGTCGAATAAGTAGGTCATAGCTGTGATAGGATTCGTTGCGAACTGTCCCCTGATGACGGTCAATGGCACCATATAGCCTTAACCTGGGACGCCGACGAAGAGGACGGCTTTGTGTACGTAGATGGAGTAGAAGGCACTGATTATGCAGGCTTTTCAGGAGGGGCGGACAACGATGGCGACACAGTCAGGATCGGATTTTCCGAAAGCGAACATAGCAGCGATAATTTTACAGGCCTAATCGACGATGTAGCTATATTTGATGTAGCTCTAACTGCTGAGCAAGTGGTCGAGCTGAGAAAACTCAGTGGTGGAGACAAGATAAAGCCAATTCCTCAGAAGGATCAGCCGATTACCCTTGACACTGAATCTCACCTTGTCGGGTGGTGGAAGTTCGATGAGGTTTCCGGTAAAACGGCAGCAGATTCCTCACAGTATGGTCGTAAGGGCACGCTCAAGGGTGACTTATCATTTGATAAAGCCTCAGTCGCCGGTCGAACAGGCAAAGCACTGAAGCTGGACGGTAAGGATAATATCATAGAAATAGCCGGATATAAAGGCATCTCCGGTACTCGACCTCGAACGGTTACGCTCTGGATTAAGACAACCTCATCCAAAGGGGACATTATATCCTGGGGCTCAGAGGATTTCGGTCAAATGTGGATATACCGCTTCATAAGGGGGCGTTTAGGCGTAACACCCCATGGCGGATATTACTATATTAACGACCCGATCCACGACGATAAGTGGCATCATATGGCGGTAGTGGTTGTAGAGGCTGAGCTGCCGAATCTGCATGATGATGTCAGGCTCTATAAGGACGGCACCTTAGCGGAAATCCATGACATTGGCCTTTTGGACCTTTGGCCGATTGAGACCGGCAACGAGTTGAATGTCACGATAGGTCGGGGATTCAAAGGCCTTATAGATGATGTTCGTATCTACGACCGTCCTTTGTCGGAGGAAGAAATAAAGGCCATTTTTACGTTGAAGAGTAATCGGCCACTGGATAAATCCAAATGATAATGCCGAAGATATAGACAAAGATACAGGCCTTGCCTGCCAGTGAACCATTCAAGTCGCTTGCCTGTCCAGGACCTGAACGATAACGAAAGGAGCTTAATGATGGATAAAAAAAGAGTAACTCGTCGTGAGTTTATTCGCGATAGTGCGATAACCGCAGCGAGTGTGGCTGTGGGTCTTGGAGCAGTGACCAGCCAGAGCACCAAAGCCGCCGGTAGCGCAGCAGTCGATACTTCCAAGATTCTCAATTACAATCCAGATATGGAGTACCGTCGACAGGGTAAGACCAATCTAATGGTTTCGGCTGTCTGCTTAGGCGGGCACTCGCGGAGCAACGTGGAACAGCGGACCGAAATCGTCAGCCGGTGTATCGACGCCGGCATAAATTATATTGACGCGTGCACTAAGGGAGAGGTAGTCAGAGATGCTAAGGCCCTAAAGGGACGCCGCGACAAGATGTACCTGTCGTTGTCACATTGTGGTCGAGAGACACGCCATCCGGATTACCGAACGGCCAAAAAATTACTTGGTAGTCTGGATGAAGTGCTGAAAGATTCGAAAGAGGAATATACAGATTTATGGCGTGTAACCTGTTACGAACCGGGTGGCAGGCACTCATTCAATACGGCGTGTGAGATGGTCGAAGCACTGGAAACAGCGAAAAAGCAGGGCAAAGCCCGGTTCGTCGGGTTTTCCACACACGACCGCCGCTGGATCAAGTTCATGGTCGAATACTTTCCTCAAATTGACTGCATCTGCTTTCCTTTCACCACTATGAGTAAGAGGGCACAAACAGACAGCGTTTTCCCTGCTCTGAAGAAGTGTGATGTGG
>JBARPZ010000550.1:0-3602 GCA_049643445.1 Sedimentisphaerales bacterium | reverse complement strand
TGTTCTCCAGTCCCACATCGGCAACGAACCTCTCTGCCTCTCTGTCCAGAACCACCTCAAGGTGCTTGGTCGAGTTAAACGCCAGACCGTTTGTATAAGTTCTCTCGCCTAATTGAAATGGCGTGCCGCGCCAGGATTTCCCACGCCCTATTCCTTCAGTCACATCTTCATACAGCAGTTTCAGATGGGCCCGAACCGTTTTTCCCGTCTCGCCAAGAAGCGGGCCCATCCACTCGTTGCGAAAATGGAACTCCCCCGGCTGCGGAATCACCGCCAGCGACGTTGCCACTGAAAATAGGATCACTAATAAAATGCCGTAAAAACCCAATTGTTTCTTCATTTGCAAAAGCTCCTTTTCTTGCCGGATACCGACCGGAACCGGCAGCACCGACACTTTGTTGACTATTTTTTGTCCTTTTCAAGTGGCATTTGTGAAATTTCTAACGGGGCCAGCCAGTGGTAAGCAAGCTCCCGCAGGTCCGCACCCGTCACGCGTCCGTCCCCGTTCAAATCTGCCCCGCCGCACTCATCGCAGACAATGTCCTGCCACCGCTCGGCCAACATGGCATAGTCGGCAAAATCCGTGTCCTCGTCTCCGTCAATGTCAGCCGGGTAGAATGGCTTGTCCTCAAACCTATAGGTAGTTACAGAATTGACATCATAGGTCATATAAAGATGAATCAGCCGAATATCCTGCGCACCAAGTTCGTCCAGAGCATCCTGGGATATTCCTGGCTCCAGCCGAGGCTCGTACAAAAAGTGCTCGGAAAAGTTATGATGCTCCGGCCGATAGGTTTGAGAGTACCAGCCGTGAAGGACGATCGGCTCGCTCGTGTAACCTTCAATGACAGTTTCGACCCACCGTGACAATGGCGCTGTATAGCCGCCTGCCATTCCCGGGTCCGGAGGCCAATAGAAGGAAGTGGATATCGATGCGCCCTTCGCCCCCGTAAACGAGCGATGCTGCAAGAGGTCCCCAACTTGTGGCTCCAGACACCGACGAAGACAGATCAAATCCGTCATAGTTGTGTTAGGCCCCGTATACTCCCATGATGGGACAGGCTCATTGTATTCAACCTGAAGGTTAAGCCAGCCAATATCGCTAAGCGTCAGCATCGGATTCTCGTCGACCTTCACCTCGGTCGGTATAAATTCCGTGTATAGCTCACAGGTCCGTGGATTAGCTAAGTGGTGCATAAACCAGCCGTCGATGGTTGTGTCTGTTCCATTAAATTTATGAAACGCCTTGGGCCACAGCGCCGTCTCTCCGGTAACGACAAGAATTCGGTTATCGGCCAGATATTCTAACGCCAACGACTTGTAAAAACAATCCTCTAAGTTTTTCTTTGTAAGCCAGAGGTTTTTGGTCTCAAACAGCCACCTTGATTTAAGGCGATGGTTGGCGAATATATCACTGCATTCACCTTGATAGATGCAAAACTCTACAGGTTCGTTGATTAAAAATGGCGTGATACGCTCCGTAGGGTCCGGCCGCGGAATCTCCCGGACCTGTTTAACAACCAGTCCGCCCCCCGGTATCGCGGCACCCCCGGCAGCGACCTTCTTGTATTCAAGGTCAAGCAGAAAATAATCCTGACCGGTGACGTTGTTGTAATCCTCTCCGACTGTAATAAGTAGTTGGGACAAATCGTTGTAGTCATCCTGCCAATCCATCACCGTCGCACCTAAGGGAACAAGATTCGACTGGCTAACCAACGTTAGGTATGTCCCGTAGCTGCTTGCGTAAACGCTGACCTCCTCCGGTATGGAGCCATCTTGTGGATTGGCTACCGAGACTGCACCCAACTGTGTTACCAGCTCAATGCGCCAGGTTGTATGCCATTTCTCGAGGATTGCCACCCCATTGGCCAATTCAAATTCATCCGGAAAGGAATGGTGAACCAAAAGAGCCATCCCAACCTCGCCCTCGTTCACATCGTGACGCAGCCGTTCAAGATATGCGTTGTCGTTATAGAAACTGGCGAATACCTTGCGAATGGCCCTGAACACTCCCCGCTCGTTGTCCTCGTTCGCATCGCACAGGCAGGGCCCCTCGCTGTCGCCGTCCAAGTCATCGGCAAGACATCCGCTGAAACTGTCGTACAGGCCCGCCCCGGTGAACTGATTGCTGTCCTCAACATTGGTCGAGCTTCTGAAACGGATTTTCCGCAACATATCGAAACCATAATTCGGGTCCAATAGCGCCTGTATAATGGCAACCTGAAGCTGAGGTGTAAAGCTCGTCACATCAGTGTCCTTGAACAGGTCTTCGCGAATGCCTTCCAGTTCCGACGACAACGCCGCCATATCGGACGGCGGATAAGTGTAGCCGGAGAGGCGATCGGTGATTTCTTCGCGAAGCGTGTTACCACCGGCTATAGTCTGGTCAAGAAACTCATTCCATAAATCAAACGAAAATGCCAGCGCAACAGGCGATTGGTTGGGTATGGCGTTCCGTATAATTCCATAGTTGGCTGCCTTGCCGCCGAAGTACTTAATATCAGCAGGCGAAAGCCCTTCCGTAGAGGCGCTGTATGCACCGTAATGTGCCATCGGCGATATGTCCAAAACAGCCGGCGTCTTCAAAGCAAGTATCTCGGAAATCTCTGCTTCGTTGAGAACGCCTTCGACGTCAATCAGCCTGACCTCAACGCCATTGAACGTAGAGTAACCACGCAGCACTATCTTGTGCCCAACCAGCTCTTGCGCTCGGTTCGCGTCCTCCGCCAGCGCAAGGTGAACAAACGGAACCCCGTAAGTCTTTGCAAGTATGGCCACGTGCGAACTCGGCGTCGATGGTGAAAGCGTAATGATGCCTGCAACAAAGGGAACCTCAGCCGGAACACCGTCCGTTAAAAGAATGTCACCGGGCCCAAGGTCGCCTGCCAGGTATGCACCTTTAATTTGGTCACCCGCAAAGAACTTCAGCTCGCCCAGCGCCCATCCTTCGGAGTAACAGGCATTACCCTGGGCCCAGCGCCCTGTAGAACCAAGCTCAATCCCCTGCAATTCGAACCACTCACGGTTCGCTTCTGCCGTTGCCGCTTGTTCATAGCTGGGAAAGTAGAATGCCTGCACGTCGGGTTCGGCAATAACGCATGCCTTGACGAGGTTGAACATCTCAGCAATCTCTTCTCTGGTGTACGGATCAAGGCGGACAAACTGGATACCGTACTCAGGCAAAGCCGGCGGAGCAGGATAACCACCGCTCGGCGGCATTATGACCGCGCCGAGAACCGACTGCTGACCATCCTCGTAAAGCGTAATCTGGTCGTATTCGCTCGTGTTCATATCGATGAACGGATCCAGCAGTTCGGTTGCGAAATGGTAATGGAAAATATACTCCCGGCAGTCCTGAAAATATACTATGTTTGGGTCATAAGGAGGCAGGATGATGGTGAACTTCACCCAGTCCGGCTCACTGGCAGAGCCCCCCACCACACGAAAAGGCTCATCCGGGAAAGACATCTGGTTCTTCCAGTAAGGCGAAGGCTCAATCGACTCACCAAACGCCACCGACCCCGCAGCCACCGAGAACACAAAAAGCAACAAAATCCAAAATATATTGAGATGTACTCTCGCGTTCATTTCTATCTTTCTCC
>JBARPZ010000549.1:0-7666 GCA_049643445.1 Sedimentisphaerales bacterium | reverse complement strand
GTCATATCATAAAGAGTGGCAGCAGTAACCA
Organism: Sedimentisphaerales bacterium; assembly: GCA_049643445.1. Taxonomy (GTDB): domain Bacteria; phylum Planctomycetota; class Phycisphaerae; order Sedimentisphaerales; family Anaerobacaceae; genus CS2-K091. The sequence goes on along the minus strand of JBARPZ010000549.1, from coordinate 7,635 downwards.
TCCCGTCTACTTTCGACGAGGGCACAATATTTTTCTGGTACTTTGTGCCTAAAAATCGAAGTGCATCCCGGATTGTCATGTCAGTCTTGAAACTGATTGACTGAATCGGCTTTACAGGATCACCCTCACCACCACTTACTTCAACAGCTACGGGCTCAATACCTTCATCGGCAACGGCCGCAGCCGGACTTTGTCCAACACCACCGACCACAATTGCCGCTATCACAGACAATACAAAGCCCAATACCAACAAGTCTTTTCTGATTTTTGAATTCTTTTCACAATACATAATTTACCTCTCTTTCTTTCTTAAATACTCTTTTTGCAACACACTACAAAACAGGATGCTGATTAACACTTAACCAGCCACTTCAATCACCTTCGTAAGTTCCAATGTTATTTCCGCTTCTAAACATTTTATAACCACCACGTTTTCTTCAATTCCAACTACTTCACATTCATATTTATTACCTCCATCTCTGACGAGCAACTTGTCCCCCATCGACAGCAACTTACCATTGATAAAAGCCTGAGGATTTCCGTCCAATCCTATCGCTTCCAGTATTAGTTTCTCCGCCACCCGCCTCACGATTTCTTCAGTGCCATCTTTTGGGCCATTCACTTCTTTATTACCAGGATTTTTTTCATTTCTAATAAAGTTCCTCCATCCGTTTGCGGCAAAAAAATCCCTTGTTATCACATCATTACGGCCTTCAACTTTCGGCAACTCTATAAAAGATAAGTTTAATTCCAAATCTGCCCCCAAGATATCCTGGGCCGCATCCTCCCGTCTCGGTGCTGCCGCAGCAGCCTCCGGGGTCTTTCTGCTGAGCACCCTGGCCCACATAAAGACCATCAACGCAATCAAACACAATGCTGTGACGGTCTTTTTCTTTTCCGCCGCGAAGCGGCCAACAAGCCCATTAGTTCCGTTGCCACTGTTTCTTACATTTTGTTTCATCTATTCTTATCCTTGCTTGGATTGCGGCCTGTAATAAATAACCACTTTTGTCTGCAAACTAACATCGCCGGTAAAATCGCTATCGTTGGCAAGCTTTATATGCTCAATACGAACCAACCTATCCAGCCTCTGCATTTGTTTTTGAAACTCGAACACCTGAGCCAATGTACCTTTACACTGCATATCCACGGGTATACAGTTCAATCCCTTGACCGCTATCTCCTTACCTGGCGCAATGACCTGCTCTCTTAGATTATGCTTACCCATCAAATCGGCAATCTGCTGCAAAAACACGCCGAAGTCGTTTTGCGCAGGAATATTGGCCTTATAGTTTCCAACTGTCGTTTGCAGGTTCAACAATTGCTCCTTGATCACCAGCAGCTGCACCCTTTCCATCAAAGCCTTATTGATAGCAAGTGTCTGTGCGGTTTTTTCCCGTTCGGCAGTCTTTATTCTTTGGCGCAAAGGCAGATAGCGAAACAGCATAAATGCTGCTACTATTGCTCCTGCCGCGATACATATCGCTATTTGTCTTCTTTCCTGAAACAACATTCTCACTTTACACCTTTTATAGTTCGCGATAATTTGCCAAATAACAACTTATCTCAAACTCACTTACCTGGAAATTCTTTCCGGTTCCCACCTTCATCTTCCTGTTACGCGAAAAAGATGGGGACACGAGGCAAAAATACGGCGACTCTTCCAATTTGCCTATCAACTCTGCTATATCGCCGGCGTTTGTCGCGATACCGCTTATCACCACCTTGAATCGCACATCACCGAGCGGCAACCCTCCTTTGCCGACAAAGTTGCCGCCAGCCACTCTGACAACATTGTTGGTGTGCCGAGAAGCTTTCCCCTGCCGCCCGTCGACCAACCTCTCAGAGTCGAATTCCACTTTGCTAAGCACAATATTGTCATCAATCAAATAACTCATCTCAGCTAAAACACTTGCGACATCAATTTTGGAATCCATTTCCTCCATAAATTTCACTTTGTTCTTCAAGCCGACCACTTCACTTTTAATTCCTGCGAATTCCCGTGATACAGCTTCTGCTTCGGCCTGTATCGCTTTCCTCTGTTGGACTTCGGCCCCGGCTTTTGAAATCGAATGGGTGGCAATGAAATTCCATACTATCATTATTACAAGCACACCGCCTAAGCCGATTAACTGCGCACGATAATTAACCTGCCGCTGTCTGCCGCTCTTATACCATTCCGGAAGAAAATCAATTTCTTTCATAGCTATCCACCCTGCTCCCGGCTGCGGGAGTCGCCACAATCTTCTTTCCTCGTTCCGGGTCCCCATTCCAACCTTTGAGACTAAGCCCCACAGCAACCGCCCACTCACATAAAAAACCTCTCCTGTCGCTATCGAAATTTAAATTCATCATATCGAAGCCCTTCAACGGCTGAGCCAGCTCAATCTCAACCGCTAATTGCCTCTTTAAGACATTGAGCAAGATTTTTTCGTATGCCTCTCCCCCACTAAAGACGGCCCGCTCTACTCTCTTGCCTCTGAACGTAACAGTATAATATCTAAAGCACAGTGATATCTCTCTTGCCAGCTGTTCAGCAACCGCACTTATCGCATCAACCATCACCTGGCGTGTCGAAGCATCGAGGGTTCCCAAAGCCGCTTTATGGTTTTCGAGGTCAGCAAAACTGTCCTGACCTACCGAGCTTTGACTTGAACCCCCCAGAGGTCTTTGGGTATTTGCCGTTCTTTCCATTCTCAACTTGCCTCGAAGCATCTCTGCTTCGTTAATGCTAACTCCTAATTTTGCCGCGATTTCCTGATTGAAGTTCTCACCACCAATCGATATCTGTTTGACGAAACTAATCTCTCGTCCATGGCCGAATACGACCGTTGTAAACCGGCCCCCTACATCTACAAAAACAGCCGTGCGTTCTCTATCCTCCTGACGCTGCAGCGACCTTTCGTAGCTCCTAAACAGCGCACATGGGACCATATCTATGCCTACCGGCCTAAGCCCAGCCTCTTCAAGCAATTCAATGTGGTCTTTTATCGACTCATTATCTGCAGCAAACAGTATCAACTCGCTCTTAATCTCATCATCCTGCCGAACATCTCCTACAAGCACAAAGTTAATTGCGTCCTTATCGGGGTCCAATCCAAAACGCTGAGCAGCTTCTTTTCTTAAAGCCTGCCCAATCTTGTCGCTCTCCGCCTCGGCCAATCGCAGACTCGTTATTTTCAATCTGTCATTCGGCAAGCATGAAATGACTTTTTTCCCGCGAAAGTTACCTTGTGTCAGCATTTGTTTTATCTTCGACACAACAAAACTTCTTCTTTCCCGGGCATCACCGTTTATACGAGGGTCAATGCGAACTTTATCCGCGGCAAGAACACTTGTGTGTCCCCCATTGATAGCCAATTGGATCATCTTGATAGAATTATGACCTATGTCCAATGCTATTGGCCGCTGACCCCGGGTTTTCATTTTCCAATTTATCATCCGCCTTTTTCCCGTCAGTCCACAATGGAGATGAATCCCGTAACAGGCTCTATATTAATTGTCGCGGTCATTTGCCCTGCTCGCAGGCTGATAACACCACTGTTCAACGGATTGCCGGCACCGTTGTAGGGACTTCCAATGTAATCAAATTTAATCTCGCTGGTCGCATCAAAATCAACATTTTCAATATCAACCTTGTTCAGCCTGCTGTCGTTTTGAAAGTCTATAATGTAATCAAATCCCTTTTTCACAGGATGTGCAATTATGGCACCATCCTGGTCCTCTATTCTGTAACTCTCTGTTACCTTATCAAACACGACTGAAAAACTCTGGCCCCTGCTGATAGCTATAGTCTTGGCGTACTCCAGGTCCGCTGCAATGATATTGGCCGCAGACCGGATTTGAAAACCTGCTGCCGAAGTCATCATTGGTATCGCCACCATCGCCGCTATCGCGATTATCACAACCACAATAACAATCTCTATCAGAGTAAAACCACCGCTTGCAGCTTTTAAATGGTCTCTGCCCTTCCCGTTGCAACAGCAACAGTCCTTATATTGTATACGGCGTATCCCACATCTCATTCGAGACATCAAACACGACGCATCACGCATCATATATGACGTTCTTAAACTAACCATTCCTATCGTCCTTATTGCTATATTGAGGCGCATTATGTAACCCTGCCTCTGCTATATTTTCGTCCCCTTTTAGACACATCTTTACTGACCAGTAACCCAATACAGGCAAGTATTTATATTCTCTAACAACCACGCCCTGTTGAGTCCGACAAAAACGGTCTTTTTTCTCAACTTCCGCCATCATTTCATTCACGCCGAAGGTAATACAACTGTCAAATCCCATACCTGCTACAGGCAAGGCCAATAAAACTGGTACAATCGTCAAAATTCTATGACAGGAAACATCGAATTACTTCGATGCTATGGGGAGGCTATGATATGTAGTTAATGCCATAAAATTACTTCGTTTTTTCTTTTAATTGCATATAAAGGCCGATAAGCATAAGTCGTTGGTATTCAGCCATTAGTTTTGATTCGTCGTGAATTAAGTACTGTTTACGAACGACTATCCGGTCATTGTTTATTCTCTTGTGATGCTTTTAAAAAATGCTCCTCCGGCCGGTGTCCATCTTACGCAATTGTCCGCTACGGGCCAGGTTTGAATCGCTGCTGTCGCAGGCCCCGCAGTGATATCAATGGAAATCGAACTTGAAGCTGATCCCTCAATGCCACCATTGGCGATAAACAGTCCGCCATTAATATCCATATTTAGAGCCCCCGCACTGACCGTTATCTTCTGACTAATTTGGGCAAGCCCTCTAACTTCCAGCGTCCCGCCGTCTTCTATTACTACTTCACCGCTCACCAAAAGAGCCGGAAAATTCTTCACAGCGCTAATCACATTATTCGCACCGCTTACCCTCAAGTCACCGTTAACCACAAGTGTACCTTCGACATTTACATTACCTGGCAGCTCAATTTCGCCGCTGCAGTAACGAATTCCAGCAGGATTACCTGCGGAAGGAATAAAGTTACCGCCTGGATGAATGTTGGCATCAACAATATGCGTTGAATAGGTTGTCGAACCAATATAATACGTGGAGCTGAAATCACCGACCTGAAGCCCGGGCCAAGTTACAGGTGCATCAACAACCGGTTCATTTTTCTTCCCCGTAATATTTGATAAGGTTATACCGCCGGTTGCGAAAACATCACCATCTACATAACCGTTTCCTGATATATTTCCATTACAATAAACATCGCCGTTGATTGTAATTCGCTGCGAAATTGTCGTATTTGCCCCGGTCCATAATGCTATGTACGGGTCAAGCCTAAGTTCAGCTATTAAACCGCTGCGACCTACTCTTTCACCGCTCTTCTCTCTGTAAGCATTGCATGTTATCAGATAATTACATTCGGCAAGCTTAACTACATTGACATCATAGTAATCATTACCGCCTGCCACCAACTGCTGTCTTACATCTCCCTGCCAGTATTCAGTATCCACATCCTGCGGACTAAGTATCAATCCCCTTGCATGCTCTAATCCTGATTCAGCCAAATGAACCATTTGTGTTCGCAATATCATATTCTTACCACAGGCCAGCTCGACATCGCTTCGCGATACAAAGCCGAGTGATAAAACCGTTATTGCCATAACAACAAACAGCACAATAAGCAATGCCGCTCCTTCTCGTTTTTTTCTTCTAATTCGTTTCATCTTTAATCATCATCGCTGTTGATAACTTCGCCACTTTCGTCCAGCAGATTTCCGGAGAAGCCATGAAGCGCCGCGCTTATCTGATACTGACGAACAGCTCCATTTTCAACTAAATCGAAGGACAAACTCACGGACCTGCTCCACGGTGGAGATGAGTCCAGCACTATCTGAGCATTACTGCATTCCGGCACGAGTCTCGTTTGTCTCTCATCGCAAATAAGCATCAACTCCTGCTTGGCCGTACCACTCAGAATGCTGCTCAACGTTACCCGCCAGTTCCCGGCAGAAGGAAAGTCCAGCAATTGGACATAATCTCGTCCCGTCCCCATCTCTATATAGACCAACTCCTGCGGATTAATCTGGCCATTGCCATTGTCGTCAGCCCGCCAAACAGCCAAATCATCGCCGGACATGCCGCATACGAGTTTGCTGTGCCGAATCAGCTCGGAAATCCTGAACGTCGCATAACGCACATAAGCTTGTGTCTGGCTTGTGCTATCCGTGACATCATTTGCCGTGCTCACAGCAAAGGCGAGCGTTACTACAGCAGCAGAAACAATGCCGGCCACAACAAGGGCCAACAGCAGCTCAACCAGTGTAAAACCCTTACAATCAAAGGCCGATAATGGTCGTTTTCTCTTTTTCATCTCATTCATTTACTCACAAGGCGGCTGATAGTCGCGATTTCTCTGCCGCTATAATGTACTCGAACGATAATGCGAATGAATTTCAGCTCTCCGTTTTCGCTTTCCCCCGGCATAACAACATACTCGCAGCTTACATCTCTGCTGAAGTTGGCATAATTTAAATCAGTAAACACAATCCCGCTCGCATCCCTTACCTGCCCCTGCGGTTCGGCATATCCATCGTATCCGGCTATTATCTGCTCGAATGGTGTATTTACAATCTCCTCCATCAAATCACCGGCGAGCTTGGCGGCCAATGTCATGCGTGTACCTTCAGCCCGTACCGCCGCTCCGCTCGTAAACGGCAACAGCACCCCGGCAGCAGCAATACCCAACACGACTGTTGCTATCATCGCCTCTGCCAGGGTAAATCCCTTTCGATGTTTATAATTACTCACCATTTGACACTTCAATAATCAATAACCAATCAAAAGAGGCCGACTTGCTATCGGCAATTGCCTAAGTACAGTCAGCCCATTTCAAAATCTCAACTTCAAAAACAACGTCAGTCGTTCACAATATCGTCTTTCTAAGCCGGAACATTAATCTTTCCATTTTTCAAAGACCTGCATGTGACACACTGTCATCTGCCTGGAATAAACCAGTCTCTGTATCAAGCCTCCAACCCGCCATGCCGGCCCCTGCCGGTTCACCATCAAATCGAACCGTGTTAAGATTATTAAAAGGATTAGCAGGTATCTTGCTAACATAAGGACCATACCGACCAACCTTTGTAGTCATATCGGTCTGAAAAACAGCGAACGAATCGACATCAGGAAGACATCCACAATGCTGAGCACGATATAAATCAAGCTGAATTCGCATCTTTTGCACTCCGTCAATCAACTCGCCGACCCTGGATTCCGGACTCGCCTCGGTAAACCGAGGAACAGCTCTCACCGCAACTACACCCAATACGACTGCGATGATTATGAGCTCAGTATAAGACCATCGAGCATTCTCTCTCATCATCCCCTCCCGAATTTTCAAAAGGCTGACCAGATCCGGCTATTCGCTAAATCTGGTCAGCCCAATTTGTTTTCAAAAGTAATTAATCACCACTCGTAGCTTGCCGTCTTGCTCACGGCGCAAATTTCCAAACTCTTAGTAGGCAATATGAAATACAAGGGTAACCGAATTTTGCCCGTCATCATCGGCCTGGAACAGACCACGGTTGACACCGGCAGGAGTAGTTAAATGCCATCCGTAATCGTCCCCGCCTGCTGTTCCGTCCACTTCAACAATATTTGCAGGAGAAAGACTGCAG
>JBARPZ010000548.1:0-2549 GCA_049643445.1 Sedimentisphaerales bacterium | reverse complement strand
GAAAAGAACCAATAATAAGCCCAGCTTCTTTTGTAGAGATATCATAGTATACATCCTCATATTTTGTCAGGTATTACCCACGGAGACCTGTAGGTACGCTTCAGGTATCTATTTGCTTCAGGGGCGTTAACAAAGGTTTCGGTTTTCGGTTCGAACGTTAGTTTTTGATTACCGGTCCGATACGATATGTTGGCCAGATGGCAGAGTAATACCGAATAGTGGCCCTGTTCAACATCCGTATTAGGTTTCTTGCGGGTACGGATACAATCAATGAAATTGTCCTGATGCTCTTTATCGGCCTGCCGGCCATATTCCGAACGGACCAATTCGCCATTTGAATCGTAGGCCTGCCATCCGCCGCCGTGCCTGCCAACGTACATAAAGCCTTCTGTACCCATTACCTCAATCCTGGTACTGCTGAACGGCCAATTGGGAAATTTGTCCGAATCCCGGACGTTCGACGGCGTTTTCTTCATATAAGGCATCCAAAGGGCAGACTCAGTCAGTAATGTAAAATCGCCATATTCATACGCGGCCAACTGAGTATCCGGGATTTCCCTGCCATCACGTAAAGCGCAAATCCCGCCTGTATTTGAAACGGTATCAGGATAAGGCTTGTCACCGAACAGGTATCTGGCCAAATCCAGTTGATGAACAGCGTCGCCTGCTATAGGGCCGCAGCTATACTCCCATTGGTTCAGCCAAGAGCGATTCGGATTATAGGGCAGCTTCGGCGCAGGGCCACACCACATATCGTAATCAAATCCTTCCGGGACAGGCCGGCTGGGACCTTTTCTCATCATTGAGTGCTTCATCATGTTAAAGACACGAATAAGGTACACGTCACCGAGTTTGCCGGACCGTATGTACTCGACAGCTTTTTTCATATACGGGGCACTGCGCGACTGCATGCCCACCTGCACAACCCGCTTGTATTTTCTCGCAGCCTCAACCATTTTTCTGCCCTCCCAAATGTTATGAGCCATGGGTTTTTCCACATAGACGTCTTTTTCTGCCTGGCAGGCCATAATGGTACCAAGGGCGTGCCAGTGGTCAGGTGTGGCATTGATGAGTACATCTACGTTGGAATCATCAAGAATCTTTCTAAAATCCTGCACCATCTTCGGCCTTTTATCCTGGGCCTCTTCCACCACGTTTCTCGCCCTAGCAAAGCGCCTGCTATCCGCGTCACAAAGATAAGCGACTTCTGCATCCGGCCTGCTCGCAAACCTCTCAGCCAGGTACGTTCCGCGGCCGCCAAGTCCCATTACACCAATAATAACCTTCTCATTAGCGGCAAAGCTTTTTCTTTTAGGCAATACTGTTGATGCGGCCAGCATACCCAATGAACCCTTCACAAACTCTCGGCGATTTAGTGATTTCATTTTTTCTCCTTATTCCATATTTCCCGGCTTGTGCCGGTGTGCTAATGCTCTTGTCATATAATCATCCAGCAGCTCTATTTCAAATTCCTTGACCATATCTTCCACACTTACCTTCTCATCTTCACTTGAAATCAGCACGGACCCCAGACAGCCCGGATCGGTTATTTTTACTTTCGGCCCATACTTATCTTTTAGTTTCTTTAAGCGCTGCCAATTATAATCCAGATGTGCCAGCGTACAATCAAGATTGACGGTCTCAACAGCAAAATCAAAATAATTAGTGTTGGATGCAACAACCTGACCTAATGGATTGTAAATTTGCGATGGTGTCGCTCTGCCGGCAATAGCACCAACAAAATGGCTACGGCAGGAATAGGCCCAATATGCCTGCATCAGTCCTCCGTGATACATGGATGAAAAGATAATCAAATCCGGCCTGGCTTTAACATACTTTAATCTTAATTCATCAAAGTTCAGGTCGAAACATATAGCAAACGCTACCCTGCCAAAGTCACACTCAATTACAGGTGCATCTCTGCCACAAAGAATACCGGCTTCGGTCGTTTCCTCTATGACAACATGATTTTTATTGTAGATACCTGCGACGTTACCTTTTCTATCAAGCATTACGCTTGAGTTACGCCAAGTCCCGTCCTTCATCTGGCGAGCCGCTGAATATACGATATAACAGTTGTTTTCTCTGGCAGTCCTGGCAAAGAAATCCCGAATCTGATTTTTGCGAACGCGATAATATTCCAACCTCTTTTCGAGACTAAAGCCGGACGGCCTATCACAGGCTTCCGGGACAACGATAAGATCGGGTTTATCCGGTAAAACCTGTGCAAACTTGTTACGCCAGTGGGCTATCATTTGCTCAACCACTTTCTGCGGGTCCGTATTTTCGTTTACTGATAAAGGGCCCGGTCCAATCGTTGCTATCTTGACGAAACCTTTTTTCCTGGCCTTCTTCGCTACGTCCAAACGAATTTCATCAGTCTTCTTGGCCCATAGGCAATTACAATAACCCAAAACCAGCCAGGATAAAATAATCACTAAAAATATCCTGACCGGCAATTTCAGATTCAATATCGACTGTCTCATTTTTTCTCCTACACAAATAAACGAACGAATGTTTACCTATATGAACCGATCTATTTTAGTTTC
>JBARPZ010000547.1:0-13271 GCA_049643445.1 Sedimentisphaerales bacterium | reverse complement strand
GGCTTCGGCCCGTGGAGGTTCGACTCCTCTCATCCGCAGTTTTCTATCTGCTCAACTCTTTTTTGCTACCCTTGAAGTTATGAATGGCCATTAAACGATAAAGTGGGGAAGATTTTCTGTCAAATTGCGGACTATTGTAATTCTAAGCTGATCCCTCTTGTCTGAGCGTGAAAATAAGACATGTTCATCTGCGAGTGAATTTATGCAGCATCTTTAGACGATGAACTCGATAGTGTTCTGTGAGACGGTCCCGGTTTCGACTTTGCGCACAGCAGCGGTCGCCGTGTGCTTACCCGGTGTGGGCTTTCCAATATGATAGAAGTGATAGTAATCCTGGTAGGCTCCCCATTGGGCCTTCGGCGCTGCCAGCTTCGGTGCAACTTCTCTGTCGTCTATCATTAACTTAACCAGTTTGACCCGTGGTGCCTTCGGTAAACCCCGCAGCGTATTATCACGCTGGCACCGCACCCGCACCGTCACGCCTTGCTTTGGCCGGGCCGTTTCCCATTTATCATTCGGCCTCACGGCGACAATCGATACCAATGGACGCTTAATTCGTGGATTGTCCCACCACCTCCAGTCTTGCTCATGCTCTCGCACGAACTCTACCGCATCAGGCACGCCGCTGTGCATCCACGTCTCTTTGCTGCTGACCGCATCGTGTCGAACAGCGACCACCCACTTTTTTCCCAGCGCCTTAAGCCAACATTCCCACGTTGCTTCTGTCGCCAAAAACAGCGTGCGAAATCCGGTCAACTGGTCACCCCACCACCACGGCTCGTTGCCGTGCGCATCCTGCAAAGCGACAAAGGGTATCTGCTGTTGGTAGAGCTTCAGAAATGGTTCGCTGTTCGCAAAATCAGGATTACCGAAGTGAAACGTGCTGATGGCCGCGTACCCGCCGCGTTCAAGCGAATCATCCAGATACATGCGCGTAAGCTCTTCATTCTCATTGAACTGCCATATCAGCCGACCGCCCGCCTTCTCCAAAGGTGCCAGTCGTCTCTGCCGAAACTCCTCCCACGAAACCGCCTGTTTTCCCGCCAGCGATGGCCCGAACTCTGCATTCGCCGGCGCGATAATGTCGCTCGTATGGCTGTAGGTCCCTAAGCCGTCAACCTTGACGAACGTACCGTACTCTTCATTGGCAGCAAAGAATGTCACCGGCACTCCCCGCTCATCCGCGATGGCCTGCGCCGCGGCAATCCACCCCGGCGACGTGTTCTTGGCGCCCCACAGGTCGATCCGCAGGCCGCGCGCCAGCTCAACCGCATCAGCCGGGCTCCCTGTGCCATGCGCCTCAATCTGAATGGTAAAGACCTTCAAGTCTTTCGGAAGTCTGCGCTGTTTCGGCTGGCGCTTCTGACCCCGGCGAGAGCTTGAGAGCGATTCGAAACCGTCGAGTGCCCTCATCGTATCCAGCGCATGATACGTTGCCATCGGATTGCTCACCCAGCCCTGCCGTTGACCGAATCCCCCGTCTTCGTTCCAAAGCGACTGTACATAATCAATGCAGGCCTTGCGCCGGGCCGGTTCGGCGCCGTAGAATTCCAGAATTCGCGCTGCGGCCCACGTGTACGTAATATCTTCAATCCTACCAAATGTAGGCTTCGGTTGATACGTAAATCCTCCGTTGGCCACTTGACAGCCCTGTACCCACGCGATGGTCTCCTCTCGTTTTTCCTCCGACCTGTTCAGTATAGCCAGCCCCTGAAGCCCCCACAGCGTATTCATCACATGGCCGTCACTTCCGTCGCCGGCAGGCGTATTATTGAAGCTGCCGTTTTCCCTCCGCCGAATATCAATGTATTCAATCAGCTCCCGTGAAATATCATCCATCGCTAAACCGAGCAGACGCCGGCAGACCAAAGCCATCACTTCGAACCTCAGGATAGGATAGCCATCCCGTTCGTATTGCTTGGGGTAGACCGATGGCTTTCTCCAGCTTCGAATCTGCTCACGAAACGAACCGGCATCCTCACCAAGCCAGAGCAGACTTTGAATCTGTTGAAATTCGAATACTTTCAGGTCCCGCTCTAATTTCTTGATCTGGAACGGATGGTGCGTGCGGACAAACTCGACCAGCGACTTTTTGTCGGGGGGCGTGCGTTCGAGTATATGGTAGCAGCCGATTGCGGCAAAACTGGGCGTCAGGTGCGACCTGTCTTGGTCGGGCCAGGCGTATCCTCCATCCTCTCGCCGCAGGCTCTCCATGTAGCCTAAAATATTGCGAATCCACAAAGCCGATTGATTCCCGGGCCTGGCCGTTGCTTCCCCGCCCAATGTCGCCACTGATAGTGCCGCACCGGCCGCCTTTAGAAAATCCCGCCGGTCAACTTTCACATTCCCGTCTTTTATATACGAGAGCATATTCGGTTTTCCCATTCTTCTTGTCCTTCTCACCCATGGACACTCCTTAAATTTACTTTGCAGAGCATAAAAACTGTAATGATACTATACAGAAGCCGTCCTCACAACCTCCAAAGCCGGCATTTACTTTTGAGCTTGTCCTGCCCGAAATCACCCTTTTCGCACCTCTTATCATCAAATCACTCAACTATTTAACGCAAATCGGCTAAATAGGCCGATAATAAATTTAGTCGTTAAAATGTATTCAACAGTAAATCGAAGATTGTGAAACGGGCCACGAACTATGTTTGAGATTTTTTACGTTTTTGAACGAACGTCCGGGCGGATTAGCCCAATAATTCTTATCGCTCCCGGTATTGTGGCAGTCATAGCCGGACTAATTGTCTGGCTCGGAGGGCTCGGTTTTAGAAAAGTTTTATCTGCAATCTTAGGCGCTGTTATAGGCTGGATAGTTGGATTCTTTGTAATCGGTAAAAGTATGATAGCAGCATCCGTCCTGGCTGTCGCCGCTGCGATAACCGCCACAGTCCTTCATAAGATGATTATCATCATACTGGCTGTATCTTTAGCAGTAACTTTGGGCTTTGTCGTTGCGCATCATGGCGGACCATACCTGGGGTTTACAGAACAGGCAGGCCCGGCATTTACAAATCCAGTCTCATCTGAGGGCCCGACTCTCAACGTCACAGAAAGTATAAAAGCAATCAAAGCCTATATCATTGGTGCTGGAGATCAGGTACAACAGACCGTTTTACAAATGTCGTACATCGGCTGGGCGATAATTGGCGTGATGATCATAATTGCAATAGTAGCTCTGGTGTACCTCTGGAATTTAACGTCGGCTTTGTGCTCGGCTGTTCTCGGAACAGTGCTTATCTTTGCTGGAATGGTTTTGTTGTTATTGTTTAAAGGGGCCATGCCTGTCACTGTCATTGATCAAAAGGCTTCATTTTTTGCTGCGGTCTTTGGGGCAATGATAGCTTTCGGAACGATTGAGCAGTTGGTGCTTTGTCCATGGTTCGAGGGCAGGAGAAAAAGAAAAAAAGAAGTGACGGAGGGTAAAGCAACACGCTCAAAGAACCTCTGGCGGACTTAAGAACCGCAAGCTAATGGATTGAGAGGTTGTTAGAAAAAGAATGAACGCCGATCAAATAGACAATACTTGACTTTATATGCTGCTTCTTTAATATTAGTGGCTAAAATTGGAGATCACTCCCGGTTTATCGGGAAAAAACAAAAGAAACATTATGGAGACCAATAATGGATTCTGTCACTATACTTGCACGGGCCGCTGAACCTGCCATGCGGACCACCGAATCGGCTGGAGAAGGATTTGTCCCGATTAACTTCATCTGGGAACAGATTATTGAGTTGAGCCTCGTCGAGGCTTTGGCATTCATCTGCTTCGGTGTCGTTTGCCTGCTCTATGGTTGGAGAATCTTCAAGATATTGGTAACACTTTGTTTTGCACTGGTGGGCCTGTTTGGGGGATTAATGGTAAACGAAAAGCTCGTCGGAGGAAACGGAATGTGGCTGGGACTGATGGGCATAGTGATGATGGGGGTTCTCTCTCTGCCGTTGATGCGTTGGGGTGTCAGTGCGCTTGGGGCCGTAGCCGGCGGAATACTTACCGGAGGAATATGGTATGCATTTGCTCTGCCCGATGGATATATCTGGGCCGGCGCCCTCGCCGGTCTCATCGCTGGTGGAATGATTTCGTTTATCGTTTTCAAGCTCGCCGTTGTATTGTTTACCAGCTTCGGTGGCGGTGCGCTCATAGTAACAGCCGTCCTGGCCGTCCTGCACGCCTATTATGACCCCGAGAAGATACGGATACTTGTATTCGATTACCGCTGGTTTCTACCGGTCGCATTGATAGTACCGACGCTCGTAGGTATAATCGTGCAAAATAAATTTATTTCCGGCTCAAAAGACTGGAACATTTAGACTTTCCTGTCCCCGCGGCCGTCCCGACCGAAGAGGGAAGTCATAACTGAGGTTTCTTTCCCTTTCTGCCGTAATCATCCTCATGCCGGTCCTGGTCTTCTGCTTTCCACTGGCCAAAGCAGACCACTAACATTCTAAAGCCGCTCGCTTCCGCCCAAAAGTGATCGGAAAGAAGAAATTTCTTGCCAAAATCCCCCCTTTTTCGTACCTTACTCCGGCTCTCTGTCAGAAAATCGCGTTTGTCCTTGCAAAATCGCCTCTGCTACCTTATAATCCTCCATTATAAGGTCATTCTGAGTGCAGCGAAGGATCTGGGCTGAGCAAAAGAGAGTGTGTTCGCTGGTTTCTGGCTGGCTCAGAAGGATATTTTACCCCCAAATTTATTGGGGATTTTATTTAGCTCATACCGCTACGGCGGTTTCGAGTATCGAGAATCGAGCATCCGGAAATGTTTGAATCGTTGACCGAAAAATTTAATGCAGTCTTCAGGTCGCTGGCAGGCCGGGGAAGAATCACCGAGGCAAACGTCTCCGATGCTATGCGGGACGTGCGAAAGGCGCTTCTCGAAGCCGACGTCAGCTACAGCGTCGTAAAGAAGTTCTGCAAAGATGTCACCCAGGCCGCCATCGGTGCCGAGGTGATAAAGAGCCTGCATCCCAGCCAGGTCCTCGTCAAAATCGTCAATGATGAGCTTACAAAACTGATGGGCCCCGTCGACACCAGTATCTATTTTGTCTCGCCCGGACCCACCATAATCATGTTGGCCGGCCTCCAGGGTGGCGGAAAAACCACCACCGCTGCAAAACTCGGAAAATACGTTGTCGCCAAGGGCAAAAATCCCCTCCTGGTAGCTGACGACCTGCGAAGACCCGCCGCTATTGAGCAATTGGTTGTTCTGGGCCGGCAGACAAATATCGATGTTTACACCGAGGAAAGCAAAAATCCCGTAAAGGTCGCAAAAAATGCCATAAAGCATGCACGCCAAAACAACAACGATGTCATCATTCTCGACACTGCCGGAAGGCTGCACGTAGATGTGGAGATGATGGCCGAGGTGGCCAATATCGCCAAGGCTGTCAATCCCCACCAGATTTACCTCGTCTGTGATGCAATGACCGGACAGGACGCCGTCAACTCGGCAAAAGAGTTCAACGAGCGCCTTGAGCTTGATGGTGTCATCCTCACAAAACTTGACGGCGACGCTCGCGGTGGGGCCGCACTCAGCGTAAAGGCCGTCACCTCGAAGCCAATCAAGTTCATCGGCGTCGGTGAAAAGCTCGACAAGCTCGAAGAGTTCCACCCCGAACGTATGGCTGGCAGAATACTCGGCATGGGCGATGTCGTAACACTCGTCGAAAAGGCCCAGGAACATTTTGAGGTCGAAGAGGCCGAGAAACTCCAAAAGAAAATGGCCAAGGGAAGCTTTGGCTTTGATGATTTTCTAAAGCAGATGCAGGCCGTAAAAAAAATGGGCGGCATCAAGGATATGATGAAAATGATGCCTGGTATGGGCGGGCAGCTCGATGATATGGATATAGATGATGGCGAGGTTGCAAGAATGGAGGCTATTGTCTATTCCATGACACCGCGCGAACGTCGAGAACCCGACATTATAGATTCACCCAGAAGAAGACGTGTCGCCGCGGGCGCTGGCGTACAGCCCAATGATGTCTCCAGTCTCGTAAAGACCTTTAAGCGAAGCCGAGATATGATGAAAGCGATGAGCGGGGGAAAACTCGGCGGACTAAAGAATTTATTAAGCGGCGGTTTGAATATGGACACCATAAGCGCCGCTATGTCGGGCGGAAGAAAAATTAAGCAGCGTTCAAAGCGTAAAAGAATCATAAAGAGAAGAGGAAAAATTAACCGCCGATAAAACCAAAAATACTAATGCCATCCTGAACGCAGCGAAGGATCTGGCCTTAGCAGTATTTATTCCTCCAATTTATAGGGGGATTATTCGACAGGAAAGATTATGAAAAAAAATCTAAACCGTCGTGATTTCTTAAAAGTTGCAGGCTTGACAGCCGCCTCCCTGGCAATGCCCGGATGTGCCGCAGCTTCACAGCAGCGCTCTGGCGTCCGCCGACGGCCGAACTTTATTATCATCTACTGTGACGACCTCGGCTACGGCGATGTCGGCTGCTTCGGCTCAACAAAGCACCGCACGCCCAACCTCGACAAAATGGCCCGGGAGGGAATGCGCTTTACCAGCTTCTACGTGACCAGCGGTGTATGCACGCCATCACGCTCGTCTCTGATGACCGGCTGCTATCCCCGCCGCGTCAACATGCACGCAAACGACACCGGCCTCTGCGTCCTCTTCCCCGTGAACAAAAAGGGCCTTAACCCGGATGAAATCACTATTGCCGACCTGCTCAAGGAGCAGGGCTACGCAACCGCATGCATTGGAAAGTGGCACCTCGGCGACCAGCCCGAGTTTCTACCCACAAGCCAGGGCTTCGATTATTACTACGGCATCCCATACAGCAACGATATGGGCAAAAGGCCAAATAATAATCGCCCGCCCTTGCCTCTACTGCGCAACAAAAAAGTCATCGAGGCCCCGGCCGTTCAGGACACACTCACAAAACGCTACACGGAAGAGGCGATTAAGTTCATAACTGCTAATAAGGACAAACCCTTCTTTATATATCTACCTCATACAATGCCGCACAACCCCGTATTCGCTTCCGACAAGTTCCGAGGCAAATCCGCAAATGGAAGATATGGTGACACCGTAGAAGAAATCGACTGGTCCACCGGCGAAATCCTCGCCGCGCTCAACAAGCTCGGCATTGATAGCCGGACACTCGTTATTTTTACGTCAGACAACGGCGCCTCCAGTAGTTTCGGCGGCGGCAACGGCCCCCTTCGAGGCCACAAGGGAAGCACCTGGGAAGGCGGAATGCGTGAGCCATGTATCGTCCGCTTCCCCGGGAAAATACCCGCAGCCAAAACCTGCGACGAAATCGCAACAACAATGGACCTGCTGCCCACTTTCGCCGGACTGGCCGGCACAAAGCCGCCCGCCGACCGCATCATAGATGGCAGGAACATCTGGCCCCTTATGGCAGACAGAAAAAATGCGAAATCGCCGCACAAGGCATTCTATTATTATCAGATAGACCAGTTACAGGCCGTACGCTCAGGCCCCTGGAAGCTGCATCTGCCCCTGAAAACAAAAAGACGAAACTGGGGAAAACCTATACCCAACAGCCCGCTTCAGTTGTATAATCTCGACGCTGATATCGTAGAAAAAAATAACGTGGCAGATAAGAACCCCGACGTCGTCAAGCGTCTCCTCGCTCTTGCCGAAAAGGCCCGCGACGACCTCGGAGACCTCAATCGAAAGGGCAAAAACCAGCGCCCGGCCGGCTGGGTCGAAAATCCAAAACCACTGTTGCTCGCTTCGAACTAAGGTTGTGTAAAAGCTAAAGTAAAATTGATGGCAAAAGAAGAATCAAAAACGACGATAGAATCCAAAATGTCGATTGAGCATTACCTGGAAAAAGTTGCTCGCTTTTCTGGCAGCGAATACGGCAAGATGGTAAGGGGCCAGTTCAAAGATATTCAAGGCACCAGTGAATTGGCAATGCTCGCCGCACCAAGTGCCGAAGAACTGGACCAGCTGAAAAAAGCGGTGGCAATAATGACACCGGACGAAAAAGCAGGCGCCGATACTTTAACCGACGAACAGGTACAAAGAATCGCAGCCGACGCCCGGATTGACACCGCTGTTTTAGCGATTTTCATAAATGGTTACGCACTACATTTTAAACGTGTTTCGTGATTTGCCTTTTGCATTTCACGAAAATTGATTATAAAGGCTTACGAAAGGAAAAATTATGGCTGTAAAGTTAAGACTCATGCGTTTGGGAAGGCGGCATCGCCCGTTCTTCAGAATTAATGCCATCGACTCTCGAACACCGCGCGACGGCAGAATTATTGAAAAGCTCGGACATTACGACCCCATTGAAAAAGACCCACAAAAGCAGGTCGTACTAAACCGCGAACGCGTCCAGTATTGGCTCGATAAAGGTGCAATACCCTCCGATACCGTCTCGCAAATCCTGCTTCGCTTTGGCATAAAGAGCAAGCATGCCGAAGAAAAATCCGCGCGCCGGGCACACGCAAAAGCCATCGCTCGTGCAAAGGGAAAATTCTTCACAAAAGCCGAAAGAATAGCCGCCGAAAAGGCTGCCAAGGGCATTACTGAGGCCGAAGAGGCAAAAGCAAAGGCCGAAGCTGAAGCAAAGACAAAGGCAGAAGCTGAAGCAAAGGCAAAGGTAGAAGCCGAAGCAAAAGCCCGGGAAGAGGCTAAAGCAAAGGCAGAAGCCGATGCAAAAGACCGGGAAGAGGCTAAAGCAAAGGCAGAAGCCGATGCAAAAGCCCAGGCAGAGGCTAAAGCGGAGCCCGAGCCTGAACCAAAAGCAGAAGAAAAACCCGAACCCCAGCCCGAACCGGAAGCCAAAGAACCCCAGCCGGAGCCTGAACCCCAAGCCAAAGAACCGGAGCCCGAACCAGAGCCAATAATCGAGGCCGCTGAGCCCGAACCGGAGGCCAAAGAACCGGAGCCCGAACCAGAGCCAATAATCGAGGTCGCTGAGCCCGAACCGGAGGCCAAAGAGCCAGAGCCCGAACCCGAGGTAAAAGTCGAGGCTGCTGAGCCCGAACCGGAAGCCAAAGAGCCAGAGCCCGAACCCGAGGTAAAAGTCGAGGCCGCTGAGCCCGAACCGGAAGCCAAAGAACCAGAGCCCGAACCAGAGGTAAAAGTCGAGGCCGCTGAACCAAAGCCGGAAGTCAAGCCCGAACCCGAACCGGAGCCCGAACCAGAGCCAATAATCGAGGCCGCTGAGCCCGAACCGGAAGCCAAAGAGCCAGAGCCCGAACCCGAGGTAAAAGTCGATGCTGCTGAACCTGAGCCGGAACCGGAAAAAGTAGAAGAAAAGCCAAAGCCTAAGAGAAAGAAAAAAGCAAAGCCCAAACCGAAAGCCGAAGAGAAACCGGTAGAAGAAAAAGCAGAAGCCAAAGAAAAAGCCAAGCCGGTACGAAAAAAGAAAACCGCTAAAAAGGCCAAAGCAAAAGACGGGCCCGAGGCAGAAAGGCCGTTGGTAGAAGAAAAAACAGAAGCCGAACCTCAGGCAAAACCAAAAGCCAAAGAAAAATCAAGGCCGGTACGCAAAAAGAAGGTCGCTAAAAAGGCCGAAGCAGAAGCCGAGCCTGAACCTGAAACTAAGCCGGAAACCAAAGACGAAAAGCAAACGCTTTCGAGCGAAGATGAAAAACAAGAGTAATGCGGGTCGATATCTTAACTCTTTTCCCCGAGATGTTTGAATCGCCCTTGAGTCACTCGATTTTAAAAAGGGCTCAGGACAATGGACTGGTCGATATCGTTCTTACAAACATAAGGGATTTTTCAACTGACAATTACAGAAAGGTTGATGATAAGCCGTATGGCGGTGGGCCGGGTATGGTTATGATGCCCGGCCCTCTTTTTGACTGCTTCGAGCACGTCAAAAACCTCTCCCCCGAAAAGGGACGCACCATCCTCCTTACCCCTCAGGGCCAGAAATTCGACCAGAAAAAGGCCCTCGAACTGAGCGCCGAAAAACGCCTCGTCTTAATCGCCGGAAGATACGAAGGCATCGACGAGCGACTTCGAATCGGCCTCGACGCAGAGCAAATCTCCATCGGCGATTACATCTTAAGTGGCGGCGAGCTTCCTGCTATGGTAATCATCGACGCCGTCGTTAGATTGTTGCCTGATGCCCTCGGCGACGAAGATTCTTCCAAAGACGATTCCTTCAGCGCCGGGTTGTTGGAGTATCCGCAATACACAAGGCCGGAAGTCTTTCGTGACATGAAGGTCCCCAAGATTCTTTTAAGTGGTGACCACGCAAAAATCGCCGAATGGAGAAGACAGCAGGCCCTCGAACGCACAAAAAAATGGCGTCCCGACCTCCTGAACGCCAACAACAATAAAAACGAAAAGGGCGAAGGTTAAAAATGGAAAATCTAAATAGACGCCGCTTTTTGAAAAAGTGCCTGGCCGTCTCAGCAGGAGCATTCTGGCTGTCCGGTCACACTTCGGCGGCCCGTAAAAATGCCCCCCCGAATATTGTGCTTATCGTTTCGGATGACCAGGGATATGCCGATGCAAGCTGTTACGACCATCCGAAAGAGGTCAGCACGCCCAACATTGACCGGCTCGCCGGCCGGGGCGTGCGGTTGACAAACGCCTACGCCAGCGCCTATGTCTGTGCCCCCACTCGGGCGGGACTGTTGACCGGCAGGTATCAGCAGCGGTTCGGTTTCTATACAGCCGGTGATTCCAGGACAGGATTACCCCTGGGCGAAGTCACAATCGCCGACCTGCTCAAAAAGCAGGGCTACGCCACCGCCGTTATCGGAAAATGGCACGTAGGAATCCAGCCGCAATATCACCCTCTCAAACGCGGCTTTGACGAATTCTACGGTTTCCTCGGACACGGCGCCCACGACTACTTCGATCTGAGCATAACCGACGACTACACTTCCATATATCGCAATGATAAACCGATTAACGATACCGGTTACCTCACGCGCAACCTCGCGCGCCATTCCGTCTCGTTCATTGAGCGCAACCGCAGCCGGCCTTTTTTCCTCTATCTGCCCTTTAACGCCGTACACTGGCCACTGCAGGCGCCGCCAGAGAATATAAAACGCTTCAACACAGGCAATAAGGACCGTGACATCTACCTCGCAATGCTCGCTTGCATGGATGAAGCCATCGGTGACGTCCTCAACGCCCTCAAGCGCACCGGCGCCGACGAAAATACCCTCGTCATCTTTTTCTCCGACAATGGAGGAGCAAAAAAGAATTTTGCCAATAACGGAGTTTTACGCGATTACAAGCAGACTGTTTATGAAGGTGGAATCCGTGTCCCCTTTATTGTAAGCTGGCCGGCAAAGCTGCCCAAAGCGGCCGTCTGTAATGAACCCGTCATAAGCCTGGATGTCATGCCCACCATCCTTTCTGCCGCCGGAGCATCTCTCCCCACCGACCGTATCTATGACGGAAAGAACATGCTCCCGGTACTTCGCGGCCAAACGAAAAAGACCCTCCACAAGGCACTTTTCTTCTGCGACGGTTCCGACCAGTGGGCCGTTCGCGCCGGCAAATGGAAACTTCTTTCTCGAAAAGGCTCATTGGAACTGTATAATCTTGATATCGATATCAGTGAAACCAACAACCTGACCTCTAAAGAGCCGGACCTGTTAAGGCAGCTTAAAGAACTTTATGATAACTGGCGCGCACAGATGGGCGAGCAAATCTCAAGGCCGAAAAAACGAACTAAGAAAACCAAAGAGAACCGGAGCAAACAAAAATGAACCGACGCCAATTTCTTTCTCTCACCGCCGGCGGTGTTACAGCCGCTTTGATATCCGGCTGTGAGGGCCAACGAGTGGCAGCACCAAAGCCGGAGGCTTTGGGGATGGCTAAACCAAATGTCATCTTCATCATGGCAGACGACCTCGGCTACGCCGACCTCGGCTGTTACGGGCAAAAGAAAATCAAAACCCCCAACATTGACCGCCTCGCCGCCGAAGGCACACGCTTCACGCAGTGCTACGCCGGCTCCACCGTTTGCGCTCCCTCCCGCAGCGTCCTGATGACCGGACAGCATACAGGCCACACCCGTGTCCGGGGCAATTTCGGCAAAGCCGGCGGCGTCCTCGTCACCGGAAGCGGCAACCCGCAAATACGTATCCCCCTCGAACCCCAGGATATAACCGTCGCCGAAATCTTAAAGCAGGCTGGCTACACCACCGGCATCACAGGAAAATGGGGACTCGGAGAACCCGACACAGTCGGTCTGCCCAACCGACAGGGCTTCGACGAATGGTTCGGCTACCTCAACCAGCGCGCCGCCCACAGCTATTATCCACCTTACCTCTGGCGCAATGAACAGAAAGTAATCCTCGAGGGCAACAAGGACGGTCAAAAAAAGCAGTATTCCCACGACCTCGTCACCGACTTCGCCCTGAAATTCATCCGCGGCCGAAGCGGTAAGCCGTTTTTCCTGTACCTGCCCTTTACCATCCCGCACGCAAAGTACGAAATCCCCAGCACCGACCCCTACACAGACAAGCCATGGCCCAAAGATGCAAAAGTCCACGCCGCTATGATTACAAGAATGGACCGTGACATCGGACGCATCATGGAACTTTTGAAACAGCTCAACATCGACCGCCGCACCATCGTCTTCTTCTGCTCCGACAACGGCGCCGCCCAGCGATGGGAGGGAATCTTCGACAGCTCCGGCCCCTTGCGCGGAAAAAAGAGCACCATGTACGAAGGAGGCCTCCGCACCCCGATGATTGTCCGCTTCCCCGGAAAAGTTCCCGCCGCTAAGCTAAACACTACCGCCGTTTGGTACTTTGCCGACGTCCTGCCCACACTCGCCGACCTCGCAGGAGTAAAACCGCCTCCGGGCATCGACGGAATCAGCGTTCTCCCAACCCTCTTCGGCAAAAAACAAAACACCGCCGACCGCTTTTTGTACTGGGAATTCCCCTCAGGCGGTTTCAAGCAGGCCGTCCGCTGGCGCAACTACAAGGCCGTGCGTCTCGCCCCGAATAAACCCTGGGAACTCTACGACCTCGAAAAAGACCTCGCCGAGCAGAACAATATCGCCGACGACAATCCCGATGTGGTTGCTAAAATCCAGGCTTATCTCAAAACCGCCCGCACCGATTCGCCTAACTGGCCCATTTAACAGGCAAAAAAAACCTAATGACTGGAATTTTTGCACGCTTACTTGTATAATAAGGATTGCGGCAGCACCGGACCGGGCACGAACACGCCCGCGCACCTGTTGAAAAAAACAGCGAAAATTAAAGAGATAAAATACGGGGATTAAATATGAACTGCCCAAAATGCGGAAACCAAAATCCGGACGATGCAAAAC
>JBARPZ010000546.1:0-6022 GCA_049643445.1 Sedimentisphaerales bacterium | reverse complement strand
AAGATTTGGGTGAGGTGTTTATAGTTACCGTTTTTGTCTTTGCGTTCATAGGGTGAGCATTGTCCCGGGCAGCCGAACCAGACGTCGTACTTGTCGCGTGGGAAGTCACCGCCTCTTCCGACGCCGTGTTTTCCTACGCAGCCGATGCGGTAGCCTGCGCTGCGAAGGAGCAATGGGTATGTCTGGGCCAATGCCTGCTCGGAGAAACTGGTTGCAAAGCCAGCGATTCCGTGTCGGCGGACGTATTGGCCGGAGAGGATGCTGGCCCGGCTGGAGGCACAGATGGAGGTGGTGACAAAGGCTTGTGTGAAGAGGACACCGTTTGCCGCCAGGTCGTCCATGTTCGGTGTTTGTATTATGGGATTACCCATGCAGGACATTGTGTCCCAACGCTGGTCGTCGGTCAGCAAGAAGATGATGTTCGGCGGTTTTGCCGTGGAGGGTCGGGCAGTTAGAAGTTCGCCCCGGCAGCCTGTTATAGGTATCGCGGCGGTTGCGGCGGTTCCTGCAACGAGCTTTACGAATTGGCGTCGGCTAAGGTTTTCTTTTTTTAGCTGATCCATTTTGGGTCTCCAGTAGAACGTATACAAATTGTCACTTCATTGAATTCAGGACTGCACGGAGGCGCTTTCGGACATCGGTGTGGCGGCCCGGTTCGATGGGACTTTGTTCGAGCGGGTCGGCTGGGACATCGTAAAGTTTGTCTGCCCGCGGATGGTCGCCTTTGTCATAAAGTTTGAACCGCTTGTCGCGTGCGAAACGGAACAAAGTTGTGCCGGGGTCTCTTCGATACCAACAGAATATGGAGTCCCTTGGAGAGGTTTTTTTGCCAAGGAGCTGAGGCAGGAAACTTCGGCCATCGATTTTGGCACCGGCGGGTATCGAGGCACCAGCAGCGTCTGCGAGGGTGGGGAGGAAATCGCTGAAATCCACGAGGTCGGAGCAGAGACGGCCCGGAGAGATTGTGCCTTTGAAATTAGCAACCAGGGCAACGTGTGTGCCTGCGTCAGTGGTGAGGCCTTTGCCTCCGCGGATAGAACGGCCATCCTTGGTCTTCGAGGTGATTTGCCTGGGCGTGCCGTTGTCACCGGTGAATAACAGGAGAGTGTTTTCGCGGAGGCCGAGCTCGTCGAGCTTGCCGACGATACGTCCGATGATTTTATCCATGTAGGCAACCATGTCGGTAAAGAATTTAGGGGAATTTTTGACTTTGGTTTTGTTCCATTCGGGGCTATCCGGTGTTGGTTCGAAGGGGGCGTGGGTGAGGGCCATGGGGAAGTAAAGGAAAAAGGGTTTTGAGTTTTTGGATTTGTGGCGCTGTAACAGGCCGCAGATGTAATCGGTGAATATATCCGGGCCATACTTTCCCTCGAGGCCATCGAGCAATTTGCGGTTTTTTATAATTTTCGGGCTGCGGAAGCGAGAGCCTTTTGGAGTGCGGGCGTCCTCCATGTGCCAGAGGCAGTATTCATCGAAGCCGGCGTCGGTGGGGCCATCAAGGCCGCGGCCCATTAATTGCCATTTACCGACGATGCAGGTATCGTAGCCCGCACGCTTCAATATATGGGCGGAAGTTGTCTGGGTGAAATCGAAGTTTCCGAATTTGTTGTAGTTTCGAGCGTTCGACTTTCCGGTCATAATTTTCGTGCGAGAGGGAGTGCACAGGGGCTGAGAGTAACAATGTTCAAATCGCATTCCGGTCCGAGCGAGCTGGTCGAGGACGGGCGTTTTATATGATGCGCTGCCGTAACAACCGAGACACTCATAACCAAGGTCATCGGCCATAATCAGTATTATGTTGGGCTTTTTTGCAAGCTTCGAGCTTTCCTGCCGTCCAGATGCGCTGTTGCAGCCGGCGAAAGGTATCGCAGCGGCAGCTCCGCCAGCTACGAGATTTAGAAATTGGCGTCGGTCGATTCTTTTCATTATTTTCGCTCCGAATATTTTTCTATTTCAGCCAAAATGATTTCTTCTGCAATATTTGTAACAGAACAGGGACATATTGCCAAGTAAATAAATGATTTCGATCTACTACAGAAGTGGAAAAAGGTGCGCTCAATCGCAGTTGAAATTGGAAATACAGGTTCATAATTGCCACGGACGAACCAATGTAGTATGCTGACGTATTATTGAGAGTTAGTAATTATATCAAGGGATGATTATGGCTGTGAGAGTTTGCGAGCGGCAAAAACAAATTGGAAAGGCAGGAAAATGAGCAATGATACGAAAAAGCAATTTAACTGGCGTTCTTTTATTTCGGTTCTGACAGCATTATCCTTTATTGGAATGACTTTTACGGGTGTGATCCTCTTCGTGGTTCCCCCCGGCCGGGTCGCCAACTGGACGGGCTGGACGCTTATCGGCCTGACGAAGCATGAGTGGATAGGCCTTCATGACTGGTTCAGTATCATCTTCGTGGCAGCATCGGTCATCCATTTGTACCTCAACTGGAAGCCGTTCGTCAGTTACTTTAAGAGCAAGGCCACGAAAGCCTTTGCCCTGCGCAGCGAATGGGCAGCGGCGCTGGTTGTTTGCGCCGTGATTTTTGCCTGTACCCTTGGTAATATCAGGCCATTTTCCTCGCTTCTGGCATGGAACGAAAATATAAAGCATAGCTGGGAGAGCCCACAGCAGCGTGCGCCTATTCCGCACGCCGAACTTATGAGCCTTGCCGAGCTGGCCAATCAAGTTCAGGATGTGGACCTTGAAACCATGCTCGCCAACCTTAAGGCAGCAGGAATCGAGGTAGAATCAGCAGACATTGTACTGGGCAAACTTGCCGAGGCGCATAACATAACGCCAGTGCAACTTTACAATATTGCCTTAGGTCAGGCCGGGCCCGGCAGAGGACATGGCGGTGGCGGTCATGGCGCCGAAAGTGAAGAACTCGGAGGGGGTGGACCGGGTCGCGGCTTCGGTAAGATGACAATGAAACAATACTGTGAACAAATGGGCCTTGATGTGAACACGGCCGTTAAGAAACTCCAGGACGCCGGTTTCAAGGCCGGCCCTGATATGACTATACGAGGCATTGCAGATTCGGCGGGCGGACACCCCTCCGAAATTCGCGCTGTTATTGATCCACCAATCCAATAATATGTTCGGCCCTTGTGTTTTGCTTAGCGTCTTTGGCCTTATAGAATTAAGATTTCCCAAATACTGCGGAGGCTATCCATACGCATCCCGTTCATCCTGCTTCTATCGGTGAACATATTATTCGATGAAGGTGACAGTTTGCAATGATTTGTTTTAGCTTTTTAGTTTTTTCTTTTTGGAACGGTTTGGCTTTTTGTCCCAGGGCTGAGGCGGCGTGTGGTCGTACTTAGGCGCACCATCCTTTTCGGGAAAGGAGCGGGCGACGGCCTGGAGTTTTTTGCGTGCGGTGACAACATCGGGGCTGTTACTTTTTAACAGATTATTTGTTTCGGCGGGGTCGGCAATGAGGTCGAAGAGCTTTGCAGGTTTGCCATCGAGGAGCCAGAGCTTGTGACGCTTGTTACGGACGACGCGGTCAGCATACTCTTTAGGGCCGACGACGCGGCCATCTACAAGCTTTGCCGGACCGAAGCCCATTGCCATAATCCAGTCGCGAGGGGAATCATCGGCTTTACCGAGAATGAGTTTTGCGATGGAGCGGCCGTCAATGACAACATCGGTGGGGATTTTGGCTGCGGCGAGTTCTGCGAAGGTTGGAAACATGTCGGTAAAATCGGTGAGAGCATCGGTATGTAGTCCGGCGGGGACGAGGCCGGGACAGTTGACGATGAAAGGCGCCCTTACGCCGGGTTCGCCGATGGTGGCTTTTCCGCCTTTTACGAGCCGGCCGTTCATTCGCGCGCTTATACTCTTAGCTGAGCCGTTGTCGGTTGTGAAGAAAACGATTGTGTTGTCGCGGATGTTTAATTCGTCCAGTGCTTTGACGAGGCGGCCAACTGCGTGGTCGGTATAGCGGACCATTGCTTTGTGGCGCTCGATTTTGCCTTTTGCATCGGGGTCAAGCGGGGTATTTGTCAATGGGCCGTGGGTGAGGCACATGGGGAAGTAGAGCATCATTGGGCTGTCTTTATGCCGCTTCATAAAGTCGATTAGAAAATCGGCGAAGACATCGGTGCCGAACTTTCCTTTGTATGTTCGGCTGCCCTTTTTTGTGTTGATGTACGGGTCCCAGTATCTTTTTGCGCTGGGCGGGTTGTTGGTTTCGTAACCGGTCCACATGCAGTGCTCATCGAAGCCGTGCTGCTGCATAGCATCCGGCTGGACGCGGAAGTCGTTAATCTGCCACTTGCCGGCGGCGGCGGTGGCGTAGCCTGCTGTTTTGAGGATGCGGGCGAAGGTGATATTGTGCCTGGGATCGAAGTGACATCCCGCTCCCCATCGTGGGACATCCCAATGGTTGACCCAGCCGTGGCGGAAGGGGTATTGGCCGGTCAGGAGCGTTGCGCGGGTGGGGGTGCACTGGGCCATCGAATAGGCATTGTTAAAGAGCATTCCGCCTTCGGCGAGCCTGTCGATGTTGGGGGTTTTCATTTCTTCGCCGCCGTAGCAGCTCAGCCATTCGGGGCCGAGGTCGTCGACCATGATGAAGAGGATGTTCGGCCGTTTGGAGGGATTTCTGTGTTTAGCAGTTTGGCTTTGACAGCCGGCAGGGGACAACAGCGCTGCGACAGCGGAACCGGCTGTGAAATTCAGGAATTGCCGTCGGCTAAGGTTTTCCATATTATTTCCTTATGAGGTTCCTCTGATATTTTTCAGCAATATAATAACGGAAAAAGAGGGGAGAAGAAACAAATCATTTGGAATTGTTTGATGGAGGGTCGTTTACGAGTAGAGAGTCGAGTTTGTCTGCGGGCTGGCTGGTCAGTGTTGGCGGGGCGCCCTGCTGTATATCTGAGCCGTCCCAATAGGTGTAGATGTTGTCATCGTTGACGCCGCAGAAAGACTGCTTTTCGAAATAGACGTGGTTGTCCATAAACAAAACGTTCTGACCTTCCCTTTGGTGATGGCCGGAGTTTCCTTTCTGGTACCCTTTTATATTCTCACGTCCCCCGGTTTTTGTTTGGTCGTCCCATTTGAAGCCGGTTGTATCGGTATAAGGGTCAAGCCAGGGATTTCTGTCGGCGGCGACAGCCTGGTTGGGATCGGAGGATACTATGCTCAAAGGATAGGGGCCATAACACATATGATAAGAGTAGCTGCAGTGCTTTGTGGGTTCGGGACCAAAGTCCCAGAAGTCTTCAAGCTCTTTGTCACGTACTCCGTATTTAGCAGGCTTGAACTCGGTGCTTCTTGTGTCCTTGTCGCAGATAAAGGACTTAGGTGTTACTTCGGCATACTTTACCAATAGATAGAGGCTGGAGGAGATGGTTGCGGAGCCGCCAGTGCCATCGCGTTGCAAGCCGTAAGCGGTGGATCGGTCGTTGGCCTGCCAGTTGGGTGTAGTGCCCCACTTTGAAGTTGGCCCACCTGCGCGGGGAAAACAGTTATCATAATCATTGGCGTAAATGAGCATCGCCCTGCCGATGCCGGAGAGGTTGGAGCCACAGACCATTCGAAAGGCGATGGATCTGGGCCTGTACAAAGCAGCGCAGAAGAACATGACGAAGTATAAAAGCACAGGTATTGCGACTGCCGTTGCGGCGAAGGCTTTGCCGGTCACCTTGCCACCACTTAAGCCAATCTGGACAAGACCAACGATGCCGAGGATTATGGCTAATGACGCTATAAAAATCCAGATAACGGCGAAAAGCTTGCTGTTCAAGCGCACTGCGAAGGGCAGAAGAAAGAACGCCAGAATTGTAAATGCGAATGCCGTGATAGCGAGACCGCTGGTTGTGACTTTTACGGATTCGGCAGGTGTGGGAGGCTGCGTTAATTCCGAGCCGCAGGAAGTGCAAAGTTTTGCATCGTCCGGATTTTGGTTTCCGCATTTTGGGCAGTTCATATTTAATCCCCGTATTTTATCTCTTTAATTTTCGCTGTTTTTTTCAACAGGTGCGCGGGCGTGTTCGTGCCCGGTCCGGTG
>JBARPZ010000545.1:0-2727 GCA_049643445.1 Sedimentisphaerales bacterium | reverse complement strand
GCTCAGGTACTCTCATCGCTGAGATACGAGCTTGAACAGTAACCGTTCACGGGGTAAAAATGTCATTCAAACTTCATTAAAGCGGTTTTTCGTTATTGAGTCAAGCTTTTTCTTTTTTTTGCGATTTTTACCAAGTAGTCAGTCAAATCGCCCATAACAGCCCAAAAAAGGCTGAAAAAACTTTTTTGAATTTTTTGTTATTTTTGCTGGACTCAAACACCACGCCCTGTTATTATCCCGGCCATGCAGAATGTAACGGTAATACAGGGCCGAAAGATAAAGCCAACGGATATTCAACTGATCCAACAGTTGCTGGCTGAGAATCCATCCTGGGGACGCTCCCGGCTGTCTCTGGAACTTTGTCAGCAATGGAATTGGCGACGGCCCGACCAGAGCCCCAAGGATATGGCGTGTCGGAGCCTCCTGTTGAAACTGGGACGGGCGGGCCAGATCGTATTGCCTCCACGCAAAGGAGGCTCGCCTAACGCGTTGCGCAACCGTTCGATCCCCTCGATTCCTCATAGTACCGAAGAAATAGATGGTAACCTCAAGGCGTTGGTCCCGTTGCAAGTCATGCCGCTATCGCCCCGATCCGACGGCTATTCTTTGTTTCAGTGCCTTCTATCACGGTATCACTATCTTGGACACAAAAACACCGTAGGGCAGAACATGAGGTATCTGATTCGAGATCGTGCCGCACGCCCATTGGCATGTGCTCTTTTTGGCTCAGCAGCCTGGAAGACGGCCCCTCGCGATGCGTTTATTGGCTGGGATCCCTCGACCCGGGAAAAGAACCTGGGGCTACTTACCAATAACAGTCGGTTTCTGATCCTACCCTGGGTGAAGGTGCCGCATCTGGCCAGTCATATTCTATCGCGAATTTCTCGGCGTGTTTGTTCAGACTGGATGGCCAAGTATGGACATCCCATTTACCTGCTGGAAACGTTTGTGGATCGCAGCCGGTTCCGAGGAACCTGTTACAAAGCAGCCAACTGGACTTTGATAGGACAGACGCAAGGCCGCAGCCGTAATGACCGAGATCGGACGACCCGGGTCTCTGCCAAAGACATCTACGTTTACCCTTTGATTAAGAAGTTTCGCCGGGAGTTATGTGATGCTGACGCCTGAAGAATCGCTGGCTATTTATCACGCCGGCCCGGAAGCGGTGGCGCAGGCTTTGTGTGATCTTTCTCAGCAAGTGGCCTTGTTGCAAGAACAGATCGCCACCAAAGACAAACAGATCAAGGTCTTGGAAGACCAGATTGCCAAGAACAGCCGCAACAGTAGTAAGCCACCATCCTCTGACGGATTGAAAAAGCCCAAGCCACGCAGTCTGCGCCAGAAGAGCAACCGAAAACCTGGCGGCCAGCAGGGTCATCCTGGTCAAACTCTCAAACAGGTCGAGCGTCCTGACCATGTCATCGTTCATCCGGTGTGCGAATGCGAGTGTTGCCACCGATCTCTGGCTGACGAGCAAGCCTGCCACGTAGAAAAACGGCAGGTGTTCGATATTCCACCAATTCAATTGGAGTCAACCGAGCATCAGGTCCAGAGCAAGCAGTGTCCGTACTGTGGACATGTAAATAAGGCGATGTTCCCCGATGGAGTCAACGCCCCGACGCAATACGGCCTACGCATCAAGGCCGTCGTGGTCTATCTGCGGGACTATCAACTTCTTCCCTCGCAACGCACCTGTGAGCTTTTGCGGGACCTATTTTCATGTCAGTTGAGCGAAGGAACAGTGGTGAACATCGTCAAAACCATTTGCGATATTCTGGACGAGCCACAGGAGCAGATTGCTCAACAAATCAGCGCTGCATCTGTGGCGAACTTTGATGAGACGGGTTGTTCGGTACTCGCGGATCGATGGTGGTTGCATGTGGCGTGCACGGCAAACTTGACGTACTATCAGGTCCACCCAAAACGTGGGTCCGAAGCGACCGATCACATTGGCATCCTTCCGGACTTCAAGGGACGGGCTATTCATGATTTCTGGAAATCCTATTTCAAATACGACTGTGACCATGGCTTGTGTAACGCCCACCACCTACGCGAATTGATTTTCGTGCACGAACAGTATGGGCAAAGTTGGGCCAAACAGATGATCGACTGCTTAATCGATATCAAGAAATCCGTCGATGAAGCGCGAAACATCAGCAACCATCTGCCCCAAGACCAGATACATACATTCGAGAAACGTTACCAGCGTATTCTTGATTTAGGCTATGGCGAGAACCCTTTGCCGGAACAACCTCCAGGCAAAAAGAAACGAGGCCGACAGAAGAAAAGCAAGCCCCGGAATCTACTGGAGCGACTGGATGAGTATAGGAAAGAGGCGTTGGCCTTTATGTACGATTTCCGTGTACCGTTTGACAATAACCAAGCGGAAAGAGATGCCCGAATGACCAAGGTCCAGCAAAAGATCTCGGGGACGTTTCGCAGTGAAGGTGGGGCCAAGGCCTTCTGCCGTATCCGAAGCTACATCTCCACCGCCAGGAAAAATGCGGTTAATGCTTTTGAAGCTATCCGAAACGCCTTTGCTGGCAAACCGTTCATGCCACCAGAGACGGGGTAGCTCTTGTACCTGCATCTCGTCCCATCTCACCACATCCCATCCCAAATTGATCGGCTTTGCCGTTTTCACCAGTTCAGAACGGTACCTGAATAGTCACCTTCTAAATTCGTATAGCGTATAGCGTACAGCGTACAGCGTGGAGCGTATAGCGT
>JBARPZ010000544.1:0-1736 GCA_049643445.1 Sedimentisphaerales bacterium | reverse complement strand
CAATACCGACCAAAAAAAGAACGGCCGCTGCCGGGGACCGCGTTCAAATCACCCGCCAATACTATCGGAAGGTCATAATTCTCGTACAACTCCTTGATACGGCTTGCCTGATTCATCCTGGTGCTCTTCTCCCGCTGATGATCCAAATGCGTACCTACAAAAGCTATTTTTACTCCACTCGGAAGTTCTATCTGAACTTCCAGCGCGGTTCGCGATTAGCCCCCGGACCTGTGCCGGGGGTTTTTGTATTGCCCATGGTTTGTGGTTTGCATTCATACACGGATCAGTTGCAATCCTTCTCGATTAGCCCCCGGACCTGTGCCGGGGGTTTTTGTATTGCCCGAATTTTGCACCGCTGCACCCCCCACCACACACGCTGACAACAAATATGATCAGCATGGTCCTTAACGAAATTGAAAAAAGCTTCATATTCTCTCCTTCAAAATGATTTTATTGGCCAGCCGCCGTGGGCGTCTTGATTGCCTTTTTAGAGCTTTTATCAAATTTATGGCTTCATCCACTTATCATTCTTTGATCTATGTCTGACCCTGCCAAGTTTCTTGAATGATCGCAGCTTGTTCAATAAAAATCGAACTTTTTTCTAAAAAAAACTCGTCCCGCACGAAATAGGCTCCCGCCGCGATTTGGTGTGTGGGTTCCTGCATATTGTTGCCTGTGCCCGCGAAAGCGGATAAGTGGGACCTATATGGTAGGATTTTTGCTTCGGTTTTAGCTTTTTTCACTTGCCAAACAATTATTCAATTATTACGATTAAGCTTTAAAAGGAGACTTTAAACGAATGGACTCTTGCACAATCGAACTAACTTCAGCCGCCGAAAAATACGGTAACTTAAATATAAAGCCATGCGGCAAAGATTTTTTCCCGTCAAAATCATTCGGCGGGTCGTCCAAAAAGTCCGGCCTCGGCATTCAGATTACCCTAAAAGCCGAGGGTTTAAATGGACCAATCAAAACTGACATTCCCACCGATAATAAAACCGGAAGGCCACGCTGGATTTTTCGAGATCGGTCTTGGGTCAAAAAGTTCTTAGAACGGAACAAACTAAACGCAGGAGATAAATTAATAATAATAAGAACAGGTCATACTGAATACCGTATTTCTCCACTATGGAGACAATTCAAGTTCATTGACCTGTTTGCTGGTATAGGTGGAATGAGACTCGCCTTCGAAGCGGTAGGAGGAAAGTGTGTATTTTCCTCCGAAATTGATTCTTTGGCACAAGACACCTATGAAGCGAATTTCGGAGATAGACCAGCAGGAGATATTACAAAGATACCTCCAGATTCTGTACCGAACCACGACATCCTTATTGCGGGATTTCCTTGTCAGGCATTTAGCATTATAGGGAACAGGAAAGGCTTTTCCGACATCCGCGGTACGCTTTTTTTCAATATAGAAGAAATTCTCAAAGCCAAACGACCGTCTGCCTTGTTACTGGAGAACGTTAAGCAATTTCTCACACATGACAACGGACGAACATACCAAACCGTGATTCATTGCTTGCACGAGCTTGGTTATCATACGCACACAAAAGTACTGAATGCTCTAAACTATGGAGTCCCACAGAAACGTGAACGTACTTTCATCGTAGGATTTCAAAAGAACTTTGACTTTTCTTTTCCTGAGCCCTTCGCATATCTTCCGAATCTTGGTGGATTTCTTGAAAAAGATGATGAAGTAGACCCAAAGCTTTTCGCGTCAGACTATATAAGAA
>JBARPZ010000543.1:0-15644 GCA_049643445.1 Sedimentisphaerales bacterium | reverse complement strand
AGGCCGAGTTGGGCGGTTCGGTCGATCGCCTCAAATAGCGTGTACTTATGAAAAGTGTAGGCTTCAATACCGAGGCGCCAGCCCAGCTTTTCCTGTGCGCGGATGGCCGGCGTAAGTTTGGCGCTGGGGATGGTCGGGGCAGGCAGGTCGCCCAAGGCAAACTGAGCAGCCGCGAGATAGAACTGTAACATCTTCGGGTCCCAAAAAACGTAGGGATTGTGCGCGATAGTGGAGTAGAAAACACGCCCCCTGCCGTACTGCCGCACCCATGCCAAAGCGTAGTCGTTGTCCTCGCGGAAGCAGTTGCCGCGCGGCTGTCCCTTAAAGTCCGTTTTCTCAGTGTCAATACTCATAAGCACGCGGACCCTGTCCCTCGAATAAGGCCCATGGAAGCGAAAGAACTCGTCCCTGTACTCGAAATCTTTGCCGCCGAAAGGCTGATTGACGGGGTGTTTGGGGTCATCGAGCTTGATAAAGACATGTTCGGTGCTGTCACGATGGTTTGCGCCTCGCGCACCGAGCATTATGCCAAACTCCGGCCAATCTTCGTAAGCACCGGGCCAACGGGTGAAGGCCACCGAAGTCCCGTGAACTCCAAGAAGCCCCCCGCCGCCGTAAACGAATTCGAGCAGGCTTTGTCTCAACCCGGGGTCTTCGAAGAGATTGCCCACCGTGTTGTTTAGAAAGACGGCATCAAACCGCTTCAGATTCTCGCCCTTGAAGACGGACGGGTCTTTGCTGATGACTGTCTCGAAAGCGCCTGTCTTTTTACCCATCAGTATAAAAGCCAGATTGGCAGTAGGGATGGAACCGTGTCCGCCATAACCGACATTGAGGTCGAAAATCAGGAGTTTGCGATGCTTGTGTGGTGTGACGAAGGTCTTAGTTGGAATAGCCGCTTCAATTCGCTGGCGTTGTGTCGACTCGATAGCTGCCTTTGCCTTAGCGACGGCAAGCCCGAGCCACGGCGCCGCGAGCATCCCAGCCGCGCTGCTGAGAAAATCACGCCGCGTTCTGTCCAAATGTTGCGTTTGCATGTCAATACATTAACATAAATCCTTGAAATTGCAAGCAATAGTAAGATGCAATCTTAAGATCAGATGGGCTATACGAACACATGGACAATACGTTACCTGAGCGGTTCTTACAGCCAGACTGGACTCGAAAGCTCGATTGAATCCACAAACGCATGCCTCATTTCTATCAATCAGTTGTATCTTTGGCTGATTCGAAATATAATTAACAGTGTATGAAGAATTCTAAATTACATGGAGATCCAATGAGATTATTGAAAGTATTTGTCACAACAATTTTAGTAATGTTATTTGTCGCAGGTTGTGGAACCGCGCAACGGCCCGCTCGCGCTCTCTACGAAGCTGTTCTGCCGGCCAGTCCACATGATAAACAGGTTGTGTCTGTTGAAATAGCCACGGCCCCATGTCCAGCTAAGCCGGGTTGCAACTGGTACCAGCTCAAGGGGACAAAGGTCAATAAAGATACATTCACAATTTGGTTTCTCGCCGATGCCAATCCATTCTCTGCCTCACCGAATAATATTACCTTCCATCGCTACATTCTGCAGGAACCCAACAAGTCGCCTATAGAATACATCGATGAGCGAACGGGAAAAGCGTTGTTACCCCTGTTCAATTTTGTAGAGGAACTTCTCCCCCGAGCGAAAAGCGACAATCAGAACTCATTGTTTGAGAAAGGCACATATTTGGGCCATCCTCTCATTCGCAAAAAGCTGCTCAAACCAAAAACTGTCCAGCTTCCTTCCGGGATTACCAAACTCACTCTCCGAAGTGACTTGATAATTGGCACCAGCAGGAATTTTCGTGATGACGGCAAGGGACGGAAAAGCAGGAAGGACAACTATAACTATATTCCGTTTACAAAAGAAAACTACGACGAGATGATTGCCGCCGGCATTAATTATTTTACTGCCAGGGACAAACAAGTCGATTGGATTTGTCGACGCCCTGTATTCTACGATGGTTTCAGTCCCGACATCGCATTTCCGGAAGAGCTGTACCGTTCCAACTTCCTCGGCCTGCAGATGTTTATTGATGAGCCGGCTTGTCGCCTGGCTGGCAAGTATCCACCCGGTGCAACTCTTGCCAAAGCCGTCGAGATGATACATGAACATATCCGCACAAGATTAAATAATGTCAATTACCGCAATGTTCTCGTCCAGAAAGGAATTAATCCCGGCTCGCTAAAACTGACAGAGCCGGCTGTCCCTATATGGGAAACATACGTTGGAACCAGCTACTATCAGATGGAGGCCAATCCTGTTGGTCTTGTGCAGGAATGCCGATGGCGTATCGACCCGAACGCTGACTCCCAACAGATTCTGATGTTGCAGCGAATCAATGAGGAATTTGATGTGGATATTCCTGTCAATCCCCATAATCTATTTATGTGGTTTTATGCACAGATGCGTGGCCCCGCACGGGCACTCAACACCAAATGGGGTATGAGTATCTATGGCCAGGCTGAACCGCATTTGCGTTTCCCTTCAATGAAACTGGCCTATGACATGGGTGCAGAGTTCATATGGTTCTGGACCTCCGATCATGACCACCATGTCCTTTATACTGAGCAGTTGGCTCTTGCCCGTCGAATGACCGAGCACGCCAAAAGTCATCCCCGGCCCGATTTGAACAAGCTGCGCATGGCGGCCACAACCGCTATCGTTCTTCCCTACGGTTACACACTGCCAACAAGTTGGCAGCTATTCACCTGGGGTACGCATATTTATCCACTCAACCGTAAGAACCGCTTCGGTCTAACGTACAAAGACGTCCTCAGCCCGGCAATAAACGAGATTGCCTACTGCCTGAAAAATAAAATTTCCTACGACGTCGTGCCCGCTGGAAAGGATTTTGACCCGGCTGGATACGAGAAGGTTGTATGGATCAGAGAAGACGGCACCGTAAGATTCGCTGCTGAACACGGTCTTGAACCGTCCAGGTAAAACCGCCTATGACCAAACGCTGTCGGCCTCATCTTCAATGAATCTCTGACAAGCAACAGATTTGTATTTCTCCGGCTAAGAAGATGGTTTCAAAGATTCAGGTTACGGTTACCATTCGGTTGGAGGAGTGAGTTGAGCGAGAGGAAATATCTTTTGTATCGTTTATTAATCTGAGCGGATTCCTTGCCGGCACCGTGGCTGGTGCCTCCGGGGTGTTAATATGGAATGGCCTGTTGAAATCACCAATGGGAGTAGAGGGCCTGGTCGTCGGTGTGTTCTGCAACCTCATTGCATTTGCAGTGACAAACAAACTGAGCACCAACGACACCAGGTGATTAAACATAAGGAAAAGAGGACTAATGCAGGATGTTCCGCGCATAACCCAATTAATTTCTTGATGATTTATCCCAAAAACTTTAGTCTATAAAAATAAGAATCTTTAATGCTTGATTCATAGGAATATCCGAGAGTGACAAAACTTAGCAGGAAAATATTTTCAAGGACCAATAAAAAGTATTTTTCTTCCGAAATCATAGCCTCTCTCCTTGCTCTTGTTCTATCTGTAACTTCTGCTGTCATGATGGACAAGATCACAGATTCTGATGCCCTGATTTGCATCGTCTCTGCACTTGGAGGGACCCTGGGCTTTCTCGCAGGAACATCGTGCATATACACTTTGCTGCATATCCGGCAATATCGCAGAAAAGAACGCCATTTTACCCGCGACATGAAATCGATGTTAATGGCGAATATGTATGGCATCGTGGTTATGTACGCCTTTAGAATCCCATGTCAATATATCCTCCAGAAGATGGGTATAATCCCCGCCTTCTCTGCAACCATAGCCCAGTTCTTGTCAGGTCTGATTGGCACTGCCGTCAGAGTATATCGCAATTACAAAGCGAACATTTTTGGCGATTTCAATTCCCAACAGTCTCCCTCAGACTAAAACATGTCGCCACTCACAAATACGATCTTGACTTTGCCCTGTTGAAAAAGTAATATGCTTCGGTGAGCACTAATTACACGGGCTTTTTCTTATGGCATTATAGCTCAGACAAGATAGGAATCTAACGAGGTGGAGGCAATAAATATGACAACTCACAGTAATCCGCGACAGACCTGCTGCAACCGACGCGACTTCCTCAAATCGGCAGGCTGGGGCATGGCTACTTTAGCCTTATCCGGCGCTATTGGACAGGCAGCGTGGAGCAGGAAGACAGCGAAACGGAACATAGTCTTTGTGCTCAGTGACGATCACCGCTATGACTTCATGGGTTTTATGAAAGAAGCCCCGGCTTTCCTTGAGACCCCGAACATGGACCGCATGGCACAGCAAGGCGCGCACATAGCCAACGCGTTCGTCAGCACTTCTCTGTGTTCACCAAGCCGGGCCTCAATCCTCACCGGGCAGTACATGCACCGCCATCGCATCGTGGACAACCAGCGGCCCGAGCCGGAGGGGACGGTGTTCTTTCCGCAGTACCTTCAGAAAGCCGGCTACCAAACGGCCTTCGTCGGCAAATGGCACATGGGTCACGAACATGACAGCCCCAGGCCTGGTTTTGACTACTGGGCCAGCTTCAAGGGTCAGGGCACATACTTCGACCCCACGCTCAACGTCAACGGCAAGCGTAAGAAGTTCCAGGGATACACGACCGATATCCTGACCGACCAGGCGCTGGCATGGCTCAAAGACGGGCGAAATACTCGCCAGCCGTTCTTTTTGTACCTCTCATTCAAGGCGGTCCACTACCCATTCCAACCCGCCAAACGCCACCAGGGCCGTTACGCTGGGGCACAAGTCAAACGCCCGGAGACGATGGCCAACACCGAACGCAACTATCAGACCCAGCCGCATTGGGTCCGCGAGCGGCGATACAGCATCCACGGCGTTGACCATATGGAAACCGGACAATACGACAATGACCCGGTCCCGTCATTTGATAATTTATATCGGCAATACTGCGAGACCGTACACGGACTGGACGAAAACCTCGGGCGTGTTCTGAACTACCTCGACGAGGCGAGCTTGAAAGATTCAACTCTTGTTATTTATATGGGTGACAACGGTTTCGCACTCGGGGAGCATGGCTTCTACGACAAGCGTGACGCGTTTGAGGAATCAATTAGAGTACCAATGCTCGCCTGCGCACCGGGAATGGTCAAGCCCGGCACAAAAGTTACACAGATGGTTCAGAACATCGACATCGCCCCGACGCTTTTGGACGCAGCCGGCGTACGAATACCGAAGGCAGCAAATATGGATGGGCAATCTTTTCTGCCCCTGCTGCGAGGCGAATTGACCCCCTGGCGTGACCACATCCTTTACGAGTATTACTGGGAATGGAACTTTCCCGCTACGCCGACGGTGTTTGCCATTCGCACCCAGCGTTATAAGTACATCTTCTACCACGGCGTGTGGGACCACGATGGCTTCTACGACCTGCAGACCGATCCGCACGAACGACACAACCTGATCAATGTCCCCGCATACCAACAGCAAATCGACATGATGAAAAAGCAGCTCTTTGATAAACTTGAGGCTGGTGGTGGGCTTGGTATTCCGGCACGCCGGCCCATGGGCGAGCGCCTTGACCAGCGAAAGAACAAGCGATGAATCTTACAGAGTACGAAGTGAGCTTGACTTGGTGCCGGAGAAACGCTATAGTAAAACAAACTATAAAATCCACTGTCTGACAGAAAAGGAGTAATTAACAATGCAACGGCAATTAAATCGTCGAGATTTCCTGAAAAGCGTTGTCTGTACCGGTTCAGGCCTCGTCATTTTATCCAATAGCCGGCTGGTACGCGGTACTGAAGCCAACAACAAGTTGAACATCGCAGGGATCGGGGTCGGCGGCCGCGGCGCTGCGGACATTAACGGCACGGCGAGCGAAAACATCGTCGCCTTGTGCGACATCGACGAAAAACACGCGGCCCAGACCTTCGAGCGATTCCCCGATGCAAAACGATACAAAGACTTCCGCAAGATGCTTGACGAGATGCACAACAAGATTGACGCTGTCGTCATTGGTACACCCGACCATACACATGCACCCGCAGGCATGATGGCCATGAAACTCGGCAAGCATTGCTACTGTGAGAAACCCCTCACCCACAGCGTGTACGAGGCCAGGATGATGGCGGAAGTCGCGCGAGAGAAAAAGCTCGTTACGCAAATGGGAACACAGATTCACGCCGGCCCCAACTACCGTCGCGTGGTGGAGCTTGTACAAACCGGTGCCATCGGTACAGTACGCAAGGTACATGTATGGCTGGGCGCGAACTTCAACGGGCCACCCAAGCCCGCAAACATGTCGCAGCCCGATGCTCCCTCTGACCGCCCCACAGTGCCGGATACACTTGACTGGGACCTGTGGCTGGGGCCAGCCTCCTACCGGCCCTACCACCCAACTTACGCCCCGTTCGGATGGCGCTACTGGTGGAACTTTGCAAACGGTCAACTCGGGGACTTCTTCTGCCATTACTGCGATCTGGCATTCTGGGCGTTGAAATTGCGGCATCCGGTCACCGTGGAAGCCGAGGGTTCGGTCCACCCCGAAAGCGCCGCTCGCTGGACGACCGCCCGACAGGAATACCCCGCCCGCGGCAATCTGCCTCCGGTAACATTGACATGGTACAGCGGTGGCGGCTATCCGGTGTTTATGAAAGAGGGCAAAGTACCGCAATGGGGCAATGCAGTACTCTTCATCGGATCAGAAGGGATGCTGATTGCCGACTACGGCCGACACCAGTTGTTGCCCGAAGAAAAGTTCGCCGACTTCAAGCGGCCCGATCCATTCATTCCGGATTCCATCGGCCACCACCGCGAATGGGTCGAGGCCTGTAAGACGGGCGGGCCGACTACGTGCAATTTCGACTATTCGGGCGCACTGACCGAAGCAGCGTTGCTCTGCAATGTCGCGCTGCGCACGGGGAAGAAACTTAACTGGGACGCCAAAAAACTCAAGGCCATCGGTTGCCCGGAAGCTGACGCATTCATCAGGCGTAAATACCGAAAAGGATGGACGCTATAGAATTATATCCCGTCCTTACTAAATAAGGGCCTGTCAAAAGCTCCTCCCTGTTTACATGAACGCATACTTGCATTTCCATCTCGTATGGCTTAGTATTCCTGCATAATACATTGAGAGGTCCTTTAATGTGAGCTTCGAGCGATTCACATAGTGGAGGCCCTCAGATACTACAGTAAACTTCAAACAGTAGTATTTCCCCGGCTTAGCCGGGGATTTACAAAGCGATTGTAATGACAAAAGAACCGAAATCAAGCGATACACTGCTCATGGAGATGCGTCACATCGACAAATCGTTTCCCGGCGTGCATGCTCTGAAAAACGTCTCTATGAAACTGCACCGAGGTGAGGTTTTGGGCCTCGTTGGCGAGAATGGCGCCGGCAAAAGTACCCTTATAAAGGTACTGGGCGGCGCGCACCCTCCAGACAGAGGAGAAATCCTTATAGAGAGCCAACCTGTTAATATCCCCTCTCCAACCGCCGCACAGCAGGCCGGCATATCGATCATTTACCAGGAGTTCAACCTAATCCCCGACCTTACCGTCAGGGAGAACATCTTCCTGGGACGAGAGAAAACCAGAATGGGCCTGGTCAGGGCCGCCGAAGAGCACCAGAAAACTCTGGAACTGTTCAGAAAAATCGGAGTCGATATTGATGCCAATGCCCGATGCAGCGAACTAACCGTGGCTCAACAGCAAACCGTGGAGATTGCCAAGGCGCTTTCCGTAAACGCAAAGATCATTGTCATGGACGAACCCACAGCCACACTCACCACCCAGGAAACCGAACGCCTGTTCGCTATCGTCCGGGACCTCAAATCCCACGGACTCGGCATAATTTACATTAGTCACCGTCTCGATGAAATATTTGAAGTGGCCGACCGGGCAATGGTACTTCGTGATGGAGAGCACGTGGACACGCAGGATATCAACAACATCACTCGTGAGAAACTGATAGAGATGATGGTTGGGCGTCCTGTCGAATCTGAGTTTCCAAAACGCTCAGCCAGCCCGGGCCGCGAACGTCTGCGGGTCGAGGACCTCTGCCGGGGCAAAGCGGTCCGCAACGTGAGTTTCAGCGCACGGGCAGGTGAGGTCCTGGGATTCGCGGGACTGGTCGGGGCCGGTCGCACCGAGACGATGCGCCTGATCTTCGGCGCCGATAAACCGGACAAAGGACGCATCTTCATTAATGGCAGAAAGACAGATATCCGTTCACCCGGCGATGCGATACGCAACCGCATATGTCTGCTGACCGAAGACCGAAAAGGACAAGGATTGGTCTTGATTCATTCGTGTCGGGAGAATTTTGGTCTGCCCAACCTGGACCGGCTCGTACGCGGCATGTTCCTTGACCAACGAAGGGAACGGAAAGAATTCTCCGTTTTCGTCGAGAGCCTGAAAATAAAGACTTCCAGCCAGGAACAGCTCACTATGAATCTGTCTGGGGGCAATCAGCAGAAGGTGGTGCTTGCGAAATGGCTGGCACGCAACGCTGATATCATGATCTTCGACGAACCTACGCGGGGAATTGATGTAGGGACAAAATATGAAATCTACC
Source organism: Sedimentisphaerales bacterium (assembly GCA_049643445.1). Classification (GTDB taxonomy): domain Bacteria; phylum Planctomycetota; class Phycisphaerae; order Sedimentisphaerales; family Anaerobacaceae; genus CS2-K091. Next base: position 7,067 of record JBARPZ010000543.1, on the reverse strand, counting down.
TCCTGATGAACCGGCTGGCCGACGAGGGAAAGGCCATCATCATGATCAGCAGCGAACTGCCGGAAATACTTGGCTTGAGCGACCGTATCATCGTAATGCATGAAGGCCGGGTCAAGGGAGAAATAACTGACGTGGCAAACAGTACCCAGGAAGATATCTTGTCCATGGCAATAGCCTGATGGTTCCCCAAACGCCAAAAAATGCGTTTGGGGGTACCCTGATATTGACAGGAGCTGAATATGACAAGAAAGCTGCTAAGCGATTATGGAATGTTTTTTGTCCTGTTATTACTGTGCGTATTGTTCAGCGTTCTAACATTGAAAGAGCAAATGCCTGAAGGCAGTGCTGCTGCAGCCCGATTAATCGAGCAGATCAACAACGAGTTCAAGAAATCGGACATCATCCTAACAGTCGGCGCGGTCAACACGGGCTCGGGGCGGTTTGCTGAATCGCTGTTCAAAGAGTTGAGAGGAGAGGGGTTCAGCAACGTGGAAAAGGTGGTGGGCATTCCACGCGATTTAAGGCTGGCACTGGATGACATCAGGACCAAAGGAGGCGTCCTCGCCGCAATTGCGACCAGTGGTGACGCGACAAAGTGGGGCGTAATCGAACTGATCCCTGAGAAGTACCCGGAGTTCTCCGGCTGCAAGGTGTTGGCGCCGAAATCCTATATGTGGCCGGTCTTTCTAAAACGCTCGAACCTGCTCGCGATCGTGGACAGAATCGTCGTTATCGCATTGATCGCTATCGGGATGACCATGGTGATCATAACAGCGGGGATCGATCTGTCCGTTGGCAGCCTGATTGCACTCTCTGCCGTAATAGGCACCCTGCTTATGAAAAAAATGGGCGGACTGCACGCCTCAGGATGGGTAGTCCTCATCGGATTTCTTGCCGGAATTCTATCCTGTGGCATCGTTGGAGCCCTTGGAGGCCTTGTCGTTGCCCGGTTCAAGGTAGCACCGTTCATAACAACACTGGGAATAATGATGATGGCTCGGGGCCTGGCTTTCATGATTACGGGTGGCTTTTCAATCTATCAGGTACCTAAGGCCCTTCCCTGGCTGGGTCAGGGCTACTCACTTGGCATCCCCAACACAGTAGTCCTTCTTGTCGTCCTTTACGTGGCTGCGCATATCTTCATGGCACACACACGCATGGGCCGTTATATCTATGCCGTCGGCGGCAATAAAGAGGCAGCACGCCTCTCCGGGGTTCCTGTCAAGTTCGTCATCGTTTTCGTCTATATCATCAGCTCCCTTGCAGCGGGACTGGGCGGCTGCATCCAGGCATCACAGCTTAATACCGGAACACCCAACATCGGTATAATGTATGAACTGTACGTTATCGCCGCCGTAGTAGTCGGCGGCACCAGCTTGTCCGGCGGTTCCGGCAGAATCCTGGGCACGCTCATAGGCGCTTTTATCATCTCGGTGATACAAAATGGCATGAATTTGCTTGGAATCGAGAGCTATACTCAGCAGGTAGTGCTCGGGGCTGTAATCCTCGGCGCGGTACTTCTGGACAAGACACGCAGCAGCGGAAGGCTGCCCGCCTTTTTGCAGAAGAAAAAGAAATACTGAATTAGAAGGAGATAAATGTCATGAATCACAAGAGAGTTCTCACGTGGTGCGTTCTTGGAATTGCTTTGGTAGCCTTTGTCTCATCATGCTCGAAAAGTCCCGGGTACAAGGGCAAAATAGGTGTGACCTGCATGGATCTAACCAATCCGTTCTTCAAGCTTATTGCCAATGTCATGCAGGAAGAAGCAGCGAAGTATGGATACGAGATAGTGGCCTTGAGCGGCGGGTTGGATCCTGCCAAGCAGAACAACCAGCTCTCAGACTTTGTGGCGCAAGGATATGATGCCATTTTTCTCAATCCGGTCGATTCCAGGGCCGCCGGCGAAGGTGTAAAGAAAGCTCATGAGGCTGGCATTCCCGTGTTCACTTATGATGTCCAGGTAACCGATGAAGAAGCAAAGGACCTGATAGTCTCACATATCGGCAGTGACAACTATCAGGGCGGCCTGCTGGCGGGCGAAAGCATGATGAAGGTGACCGGCGACCAGGGCAAGGTTGCAATTATCACCTACCCCGAGGTCACATCCTGTATTCTGCGAGTCAATGGTTTCAAGGACTACCTCAAGGAACATAACAGTAAGTTAGTGATTGCCACTGAACTTTCCGCCAAGGGCAACAGGAGCGATGGTTACGCAGTGGCAACCGACATCTTGACGGCGCATCCCGATATTGTTGGGATATTCGCCATTAACGATCCATCGGGTCTCGGTGCCTATGCTGCGGTCCTTAAGGCAGGCAAGACAGAGAAGATCACCATCGTCGCGTTTGACGCCTCTCCGGCCGGCAAACAGGCGGTGTTCGAAAAGAAGCTCTACGACTCACCCCAGCAATTCCCGCGTAAGATGGCCAAAGGTACCGTCGAGGCGTTTATCAAGTACCTTAACGGTGAAGACGTGCCCAAAAAGAACTTCATCCCGTGCGCGCATTACTACTACGAAGACTCAGTCGATGATAAAAGCCGCGCCACCGAACAGTGGTGAGAGGAATTCTCGCCATCCGCTCATGGCCCAAAAATCGCAGCCTAACTTTCGAAGTGCTGCAAAAAAACGGCTTTTTTGATTACGGCCGAGTGGACGATTATCGAATTGCTGCGCAGGTCTGCCCTATTGCTCGCGACCTACTGATATTGACACAATTTTGTATGGCTCTGGCAGTTCGGGCGTCGCTGAAATGCTTATCACTGCACGATTTCAATGGGAATGGCCGGAAAGACACCCATCGAAACACGGCGTTTCTGAGGGGCCGGTTTGCCTTCTTGCTGTTTGGGAGTAAATTCCCTGAATGCCTCGACAATCAGGTTGTCCGCAAAACCGCTTTGCATCGAATCTTTCTGTGCTTTCAGCCTAAATGACAGGCCTTCGGGCACAACGGTTACACCTTGCAGGATCAGTCCTTCAGGCGGTTCATGGAGCTGAAGTTGCATTTCCTTAAGCACCTTACGTCTCGGCGTTTTCATCAGTACCTGGGCCGAGCCGCCTGCGGGAATCCGGACAGGACTGCGCCCGGCCAGTTCAACGGGAGGCACACGCCATTGGGATTTTTTGACCGAGACCAGGAGTTCCTGCGTCGGTACCAGATGCCGGTAAAGGAATGCCTGCATCATATCTTCTGAGGGAACAGCCGGATGGCTGACCGTTTGCCCGCCGACCTGGGCGCGGCCTTCCAACTGCAAAACAACCGGCTCATCGGGCACCTTGGGAGGCGCCGTCAGGGTCATGCGGACGCGGTCGCTTCGGCTCCGAATCCGCCCTCCGTTTAGCTCAAAGCCGGCGTTCACATCTTTCAACACAACTTCGATCTCGCCGTCGTACCCATCTTTCCGCAACACGTGTACGCAGAGTGGAACGATAGCCCCGGCGTGCATACTGAGGCTGGAGGGTATTACGCGGAGTGCGAAATCGTGTTGCGGGGCAGCGATGCGCAGGCGATAGCCATATGCCTCGCCTCCGTGATGCTGCGAATCGGCCAGATGCACATAGTAAGTTCCATTCTTCGACAACTCGGCCAGTAGATACGAATCGGCGTGGTGCGTAACCAATCCCATCATATCCTTGTGCAAGTGCTCATCCTTAATCATGTGGTCATCGTTCCATTCCAGGATCTTAACCGATGCATCAGTCAACCGCAGAAGAGAATCCAGCGGAGAATTCAATCGGCGACCATACACTTCGGCCACAACTTCATCGCCGGCGCGACCCTTAAACCGGAATACGTCGACGTCGCCGGGCCGGGCGATGCGTCCATTGATGATCTTCGGCAGCTCGACCTGTTGCGCGCGTTTTATGGTGTCATTAGATTCGCTCTCTTCGCACTCAGGCAGTGTATCAACAGCATACGCAATGGAATTGGAAAGCTGCTTTCCTTTATGATAGGCCGTCTGCCGGATGCAGTCTTCGCCGGGTTGGGTATCCAACGGCAATTGGGTCCTTGCGAGGTTCCAGCCCTTGATTGAGGCCACGGTTTTGACGCCCGCCCTGCCGGCTGTGTTTTGTCAATATCGCTGACACTCGATTCGGCATCACTTTGTAGCACAATCTCCAGGATATCTCGAACCGGCAACACGTTTGGTCAGGGCGATTCCATTCGGCGGTTCGCTTAATCTGAACTATACTTAATCCTAAAGTGGGCTTCCGGTCACGGTTATTTGGGCTTGGTCTGTTTCTTCGGCGCCGATTTTGCAGTATTTGGACTGTTCTTTTTAGCCGGTGCAGACTTGTTGGTGTTTGGCTTGCGTTTTTTCGCTGCCGATGGCTTTACGTTTTTGGAGTTACGTTTTTTCACCGGTGCCTTGGCTTTGGCGCGTCCGATGACGGCAACCTTAAGGTCTTCTGCACAAACGAGATGCCGATAGATAAAAGCCTGCATCATGTCGTCCGCCGGTACGGCCGGCCGTACGACCTCCCGTCCCTGGATTTCTGCGCGACCTTCCAGAGACAGGCTCAAGGCTTGCTTTACAGGACCCGGCGGGACCCTCAGCGTAAGGCTGGCCTGGTCCTTGCCGGCGGGCACCCGGCGACCGTTTAAAGTGAATCCCTTCGGCGCGTCCTTCAAGGTCACCGCGATATCACCGGAAAATCCATCTTTCCGCAGCGCGTACACGGTAATGGGAACGGTCGCGCCCCCGCGGGCGTTGATGCTGGAAGGTACCACCCGTAACTCGAAATCGGGCCTGGGCGGGCTGATACGCAGCCGGTATCCATAAGCTGGGCCGCCCTTGGTTTGTGTATCGCCTATGTGAATATAATAAAATCCGTTCGCAGGCAGAGTGGTGCTTAGCAGGGAATCAGCATGGTGCGTGGTCAATCCTGCCCCCTTGTCCTCATGGTCGTCGTTAAACATCAGCTTGCGGCCGTTTGCGTCGGTTAGTTTGAGAATGGAATCCAGCGGAGAGTTCAGCCGGCGTGCATAAACTTCCGCGACGACCTTGTCACCGGCATTACCTTTGAAACCGAAAACGTCACAGTCCCCCGGTTTATCAATACGACCGTTGATGATAACAGGGAGTGTGACCTTCTGCGCATCGGCATGGTTGTTGTTCCCTTCTTTTTCCAGGCACTCCGGCAGCGTGTCAACTGCAAAGGGCACACAGTTGGAAACCAGTTCATCCTTACGCAGCGAAATCGGAACAATTCCCGGTTCCTTATCGTTGGCGTCCAGCGTCATTTCGTCCGTCGGTAGGTTCCACCCCTTTATCCGGATGGTTGTGTTCGTGCCGGCCTTGCCGCCCAAAGGAAAGATGCTCGTCACAAAAGGCATCTCGCCCACGGTAATGCGGTAAACGAAATCCTCGCGTCCACGATAGATGGCGTCTTTGATCTCCAGCACGTATTCGCCGTCCTTGGGAATCTCGTAAAAGAGGACCGGATCGGGATGGAAACGGTAGTCGTCAGCGTAGGCGACTTCATTTCCATTCGTATCGTAAAGCCCCAAAGTGGCCTGGAACCAGCCCGGAACGGCGTCGGCAAGGTAGGGGGTCAATTCCCTGGCGCTGGCGGCCATAACCAGCCGTGTACCCTTTCTTAACTTAAGCCGAAAACGGTCCACGTCGCCTGGCATTATCTGGCCATTTATAACAATCGGCAGTTCTGAAAGCAGGTCCGTATCCTCCGTCTTGTTCTTCTGTTCCTTCTCGGCGTATTCAGGCAGTTGACCCACGTGAAAAGTGACCGGATTGGACAAACCCTGCGCCGTCTTCAGCCGCACCTCTCGCTCACCCGGCTTCGCGTCCGCAGCCACTTTGACCCTTAGAATGGCGTCTTCAGAAAGCTGTGGATTGCTCCTGTTTCGGTTTTTGGGGTTCGCGAGCTTCTCCTTAATCTCGGCCATCTCCTTCTCTAAGGTCTCCAGGTCAATTTCTGCCTCCGGTTCGCTGGCGGTCTCCGCTTCGCCGCCGGCCTTGCCCTTACCTTTCTTCACGGGTTTCACCTTTGCCTGTATCTCCTTGAGTCTGTCTCTCAGAAGGTTAATTTCCTTTCCGTTCAGCGGTTTTACGTGTTCGATTAGGGTGGCCTGTACCCCTTCTCCTGAAACAACCACATCGGTTACGCCATCCAGAAACCGCCCGGCCAGGGAAACCTCGAACGTCGTGCCCTGACGGCCGCCAGCTGGATATACATAACCGATAGCCGGGCCCCGCCTTGCTCGTGCCCCGGCCGCAATCACTGTGGCTCCGGGCGCAACCGCAAGAATCGCCGCCACCAACAGAATCGTCTGCCATTTGGATCGTCTCATGGAATTCTCCATCGCTTACATAATTTCTCTCAAACGTCCGCCCATCTTCACGTCATCCGAGGCCGAGGGTGTCACACTGACGCTCAGGCCCTGGGGATGCGGCAGTTTCCCATCGGGGTCAATACCGAGCAATTCATACATGCTGGCGATGAGGTCAACCGGGTACACGGGTCTTTCCTTCACCGTTTCGCCTTTCTCATCCGAGGCCCCGACCACACGGCCGCCTTTGAATCCGCCACCGGCGACAACAGCCGAAAAGACCTTGCCATAATGACCGCGCCCCCCGTTCCATGGCGCTTCCCACTGGACCTTGGGGGTCCGACCGAATTCCCCGGTCCACCACACGATTGTACTATCCAGAAGGCCCCGATCCGACAAATCCTGAAGCAGGGTAGCCATCCCTTTATCGAGTTCCGGTAGTTTTTGGCGCATAGCCTGGAAATGCTGCTTATGAGTGTCCCAGCCTCTGGAATTAATAGTGATGTAAGGCACGCCACGTTCGACCAGCCGCCGTGCCACCAGGCATGATTGGCCGAAAGTGTTCAGGCCATACTGCTCTCTCAATTCTTTCTTCTCCCCCGAAAGGTCAAACACCTTCCCCGCATCGCCCAGAATCAAATCATACGCCTGTTTTTCACACTGGTCAAGTTCCGCTAATTGCGGATTGCCTTTCATGGTGTTTCCCAGCCTGTTCAGCTTATGGAGAAACTGGCGCCGGTCCTTCTGGCGTTTTTCCGTGATACCCCGTGCGAC
>JBARPZ010000542.1:0-3089 GCA_049643445.1 Sedimentisphaerales bacterium | reverse complement strand
CGGCTATACTGTCATAGAGCTGGCTGTGGATAAAGTTGGCCAAATCGACCTCGCCGAGCTTGAAGAAGAGCTTGATGATGATACTGCCCTCGTAACAATAATGTACGCAAGCAATGAGACCGGCGTCATTTTCCCCATAGACAAAATCGCTGACCTTGTCACCGGCAGGGGGGTTCCATTCCACTCCGACGCCGTACAGGCCGTCGGAAAGATTCCCCTGAACCTCGCCAAAAGCAGCATTGATTTACTCAGTCTCTCAGGCCATAAGCTGCACGGCCCAAAAGGCGTAGGAATCCTCTACGTCAGAAAGGGAACAAGGCTCGCACCTTTTATGGTCGGTGGCCATCAGGAAGCAGGAAGAAGGGCCGGCACTGAAAATGTCCCCGGTATCGTAGGACTCGGAAAAGCCTGCGAATTGGCCGCGCAAAACCTCGAAGAAGAGAACGATAAGGTAAAGTTCCTGCGCGATAAGCTTGAAAACACGCTGTTGAAAATGTGCCCCGGCTCCCGCCTGAATGGTGACAAGGAAAACCGCCTCCCAAATACCAGCAACATCAGCTTCGAGTACGTCGAGGGCGAAGCCATCCTGCTCATGCTCGACAAATTCGGCATCTGCGCCAGCAGCGGTTCCGCATGCACATCCGGCTCACTCGAACCCTCACATGTATTGCGCGCGATGGGCGTCCCATTCACCTCCGCCCACGGTTCAATCCGCTTCAGCCTGAGCCGATACAACACCGAAGAAGAGGTCGATTACACCATCGAAAAAATGCCGCCAATCATCGACAAACTCCGCCGGCTCTCACCTTTCGTCACAAAATAACAGCCGGTTTCAGGCCCATATTCCGGTTTACATAGGATCCCCCTTATGTTATACTAATATAATGACGAATTAAACTTAGCAGGTTAACATTATGAATTATTTGGCCGTGTTCATCTTAATAAACTTTCTGGTTCTCGTTCACGAGTTAGGCCATTTTATCGCCGCAAAATTCTCCGGCATCCCCATCGAACGTTTTTCCATAGGCTTTGGCCCGATATTATGGTCTTTTAAAAAGGGCAGAACCCAATACTGCATCTCGGCCTTACCCGTCGCAGGCTACAACCTGCCCGAGGTTGAGGACTTCGATGACTTTTATCGAATTCCCTCTTCCAGGCGCATTGTCTTTGCTTTAGGCGGCCCCTTCGCGAACATTATTCTGGCTATAGTCTGCTTGGCTGTTTTGAACATAATAACAACAGGATTTTCCTTCTATGGAATTTTCCTTCAACCTTTTGTGCAGCTCATAAACATAACAGCCCAATTCCTCTCCGCCTTACCTGCTTTATTCACCTCTCCCGGCCAGTTGTCAGGCGTCGTTGGCATAGTAGCCGTAGGCGGGCAATTTGTCTCCGCGGGATTGTCAAGTATTCTGCAATTCGCCGTCCTTATCAACATAAACATCGCCTTACTGAATCTGCTCCCGCTGCCTCCTCTGGATGGCGGAAAGATTCTGTTCTGTTTATTAGAGAAAATCCACTGCTCGCTGGCCCGTCTTCGCCTCCCCGTTATGGTCGCTGGCTGGGTCTTGCTTTTAGGCCTTCTTTGTTATGTCACTGTCATCGACGTATGCAGGCATGTCTTGAAAATTTACGCCTGACCTGTTCAATAGTGTTTCAGCGATAAACCGCATTTTTTAGTTGCACCTATCGAACCGTACCCGCATAATATTCGATATTTCGAATCGAAAGGAATTCGTATGAAGATAAAAAGGATTCTTGTTGGCACAATTATCTGGACGCTTGGGATTTTAGTCCCCGTCTTGCAGCATGGATTCATCTCCCTCGTTGCATCACGCGCCACGACCCACAGCTATGCTTACCACAACCTGGTCAAGTACTTCTTCGATCTGCCCTGGATAGTCTGGGTTTACCTTATCGCGATGTGGCTGGTCGGTACAATCCTTGTCATCTCCGGCCTATTTACAAAACCCTCTCAACAGTAACGATTTGCTTTTAGTCTTGCGATGGTGACCTTGCTGGAGACTTTGAAAATGTTGTTGTACGCGATAAATTAGAAAGTTATCAAATCATACTCCATCTCGAATCGCAGCTTGTGTTCTGTCTCCTCTTGAGCCAGCAGCAAAAACATGTCCTTAATTTCTTCGTCTTGTGCCATTTTCGCAAGGTCCGTATACAACTGGACTGAAACATTTTCTTTTTTCATGGCGAAAATAAGTATATCTGCATAGCTCATGTCGGGCCGGATCTCCCCCCCCTCGATGTCGTCAGCTATGCCAAGGCTCCCCACTTCTTCTTCCTTGAGCACAAACCCGATCGCCTTTGCATCTTCCAGCTTTATCTTATGTTCCTCCTCCTCCATCGCGAAACCTTTAAGCACCTTTTGCATCTCGGGTTTCTCAACCTTTTTTGCAAGGTCGATGTATAAACGGATTGCATCATTCTCTCTTCCGATTGCAAAATCCAGAATTTCATCAACAGACTCGAAATCTTCCATTATAAGCCTTTCGCATTTTTAGTTGACAGGTCAAAAATTTAACAGCTCTCGCTTGTTTATATACTAAGCTGACATAATTTAACTGCCCGCAAGAAAAGCTTAAGATTCCCGCGTTATTTATATGACGAATATTAGGCAGGGTACCGATATTTGTCAAGGCCATACTCCGGTAAAAATATGAGTATATATTGTTTTTAATTGACGTTTCAAAAACCACCGGATCTAAGCCGTCTCCGCTCCCAAATCTCGAAAACTAAACCACCCTTAACCGCGTAGCTCGAATTCATCAGGTAGCCACGAACTTAAAATGATATCCTTAACTGTTCAGAGCGAAAAAATGGCATTTGTAAGCCCTTTGTAAACAGAATGTTATGTAAATCTATTTAAATTTTTCAAAAAAATCCACCAAAAGCACTTGACGATTGCTTGTCGCTGTTGTAAACTGGTTTGTAATGCAAACCGATATGTAACGCAGATATAGTGTTTTAAGGAAATAAACCATGAAACAGCAAGTAAACCTTAAGAAAATCGAGCAGAAGGCCTTCAGCCAGTCGCAGCAGGATGGCCTTATGGAGTTTGTAATGGGAATCTG
>JBARPZ010000541.1:0-2942 GCA_049643445.1 Sedimentisphaerales bacterium | reverse complement strand
CTGGAGGTGGACAACTGCGAACTCTGGGGGTGGAGTCACGCAGCAATATATCTTAAGCGTGGAGCCTCAAAGGCACACATTCACCACAACAACATCCACCACAATCAGCGTTCCGGTTTGGGATACGGTGTATGCCTTGACCAGGCTGACGCGCTCATCGAGGCGAATCTTTTCGATTGGTGCCGTCACCATATTGCCGGTACGGGCAGGCTCGGTACCAGTTACGAGGCGCGATACAATCTTGTCCTTGAGAATGCCAACGGCCACAGCTTCGACATGCACGGGGGCAGGGACCGAAAGGACGGGACAGATATCGCCGGTGACTCGATTAAGATACACCATAATACGTTCCGGGCGACAAGTGTGAGGGCATTCGTGATTCGTGGCCGGCCGCAACAATCAGCACAAATACACCATAACTGGTTTCTGCATCCCGACACAAAGAGAGCTGTTGCTCAAACTAACGCTGTTGGTAATATGAATGTCTATCGGAATCAATTCACTAAGGAGCGAATCCTGAAAGATTAAAGCCCGGAGTCGGAGATTTGAATTCAACAGCCTTGCAAAACACATAAAGTCGGTGGTATAATGTGTCAAAGAGTGTGTCGACAAATCACGGGTGTTCGTGATAGCTCATTTAAGTTAAATTTAATATGTGTTTAGAGTCTGAAAGGAGATTGAGATGAAAATGAGATGTTATGTTTCGATGGTGTTGTTAATCACAGTTTTAGCGGTGTGCTGTAATGGTGCGCAACCAAGTGTTGTTGCAGACGATGCAAAAGTGGAAAAACTTGCCGGCGGCTTTAAGTTTACGGAGGGGCCGGCTGCGGACGCGAAGGGGAATATCTTCTTTACAGACATCCCCAATAATCGAATCCACAAATGGTCGCTGGACGGAAAGCTGTCGACGTTTCGTGAGAACTCCGGCGGGGCCAACGGGCTTTGCTTTGACAAAAAGGGCAATCTGTTAGCTTGTGAAGGAGGCGGGCGACGGTTAGTTTCCATCGACCCGAAAGGCGAAGTTACGGAACTGGCTGCTAAGTACAAAAACAAGAAATTCAACAGCCTCAACGACCTCTGGATTGACCCGAAAGGCGGCGTTTACTTTACCGACCCGCGTTACGGGCGCAGAGACAATTTGGACCAGGACGGTGAACATGTATATTATCTGGCGCCGGACCATAAAAGCATCGTTCGCGTAATTGATGACATGGTCAGGCCTAATGGGATAATAGGGACACGCAAAGGCAAGCGGCTTTACGTGGCTGACCACGGCGGGAAAAAGACCTTTGTATACACTATCAATAAAGACGGTACGCTCTCGAACAAAAAGCTTTTTGCGCCCGAAGGATCCGACGGTATGACAATTGATAATGAGGGCAATATTTACCTGACGACAAATGCGGTTGCGGTTTATAGCAAAAAGGGCGAAAAAATTGATACGATTAAGGTCCCCGAAGGGCCGGCCAATGTTACGTTCGGCGGAAAGGACAAGAAGACACTCTTTATCACCGCGAGGACTTCGTTGTATTCTGTTCGGATGCGGGTCAAAGGCTTGTAGCGGATGAGAAAAGGCCGGGTTAAATAAGCCCGGCCTTTTGAACTGACAAGATATTAAGGTTACTTTTTAACCTTGAATTCGTATTGATGGATTTCGTTTTTCTCCAAATCCTCGGCCTGGCAGCGGAGGATGAAGCCATTCTTTGTCACCTCATATCCAAAATCCTTGCCGCTGAATGGGTCCTTCGGCGAATCAGCAGGAAGCCCATCCGGTAGTTTCCCAGTTTTTGCTTTCACAATATAGATATCAACAGCGGTCTTTGTTGCATTGTTTAGTGCATGGGCCCTGACTGAGAGGTTGTAGGCCTTGGCCGTGGCCGGTACCAGGAAGGCAGTGAGGGTCGCATCTGTGTTGTCTTTCACTTCAGTGTGTGCCCGTTCGTCAAATTTCTCAAGCTCACGATACTTCTTTGCATAGGTCGTTGTCGCACTGAGAATATTCTGTAATGCAGACATGTGATTTGAGTAGTGTTCTCTACATTTCTCAAGGGATATCTCGTTCACTGCTTCGAGCATTTTATCTGTGACCTCTATGCCTGCACCTGTAAGGGCTTCTACGAGCATATCTATATTCTCGACGCGCATGGTTCGCAGCGCAACTTCTCGCTCAAGTTTCAGGGCGTGGTTTACCGACAGCGCCCGCGTTGGCACCGTGGCCAGCTGTGTCTTGAGCCATTGTAATGTCTCAACATCGGCCGGCATTCTTCCCAGAATATCACGGATGCAGTTATTAGCGCCCGTATCAATGGACATGGCCACCAGTACTGAAATAAGCATATTATCGCCCATGTGCTGGCCCATCCTCTTTGCGGCAAGACAACGAGAAAAAGCTTCCTTATAGTCCCCTTCGGCCGCAAGAATTCTTGCGTCCGCTACAATAAGGAAGTAAAGAGACCGGACCTGGGCCAGAAAGGGCAGATTCGCTGCAAAACCTTCGGAAAATCTTACACCCCAGTTGCAACTTGGAATCTCTGAGGCAACCATCGCAAGCTCAAGAGCGGTATGGCAGCCTTCGACGTACTCGATGATTTTTTCATTCGGGTCAATTTTGCCCTGCGAAAGGTCTTTTAGTAAACTCTTCGTGCTCTCATCCGGCTGTTCATAGAGCAGAAATGCCTGATAATACAGCAGGGCGGCGTTGTCCGGATCCGGCGGATATGCAAAAACCAGTGGAGTTGACATAGCTAATATCAATGTAATACATATTGCCTTTATTAAGTTGTTATTTGTGTATTTTCTCATTGTCTTATCCTTTCTGAATCTTAACCGTTATTTTCTGCAAGTAATTGCCCCAACGTCAGATGCAACGGCCTTGGTCCGAGCATCCGGATTGCCTTCTCGCACTGTTCGTCGAGGGTATCTATTCCGCCGCGACGATAGGC
>JBARPZ010000540.1:0-3619 GCA_049643445.1 Sedimentisphaerales bacterium | reverse complement strand
GATTAAGAAATATGACTGCCGGCAATTATGAATTTCTCTGGTATGATTGTGCAACCGGAAAACAGGTCCTGCGGACAGAAGTAACTGTTGCCGCGGGTGACCAAACCTGGAGTAAACCTGCCGGTATTGGTGACGAGGTAGCAGTCTATATCAGACGCATTGTGGAGTAATTTCTCATTCTCCAGCATCCTGAGGTGCAACACCCGTCTCTCCTTCGCCGAACCCTTCCTGGTACAGGAAAGACCATAAAGACACACCCTGTCGTCAAGGAGTTATTGAGTTTAATAGAAACTGAAAGGAAAAATAACCTTGATTCGGAAAATCAATAGTCTGTGATTTCGAAGGTAATGGATTTGGAAACGGCACGACCTGTCCACCCGTTGTCAAATCCCAGCTTCTTTTTGCGCTCGGGATGAAGCGGTTGCGCCTCAAACATTGCGTAGATCTCGAATTTCCCCGGCTGGTTGATGTAAAAGTCAAAAAACGGATGGTCCCGCAGATAAATTCGCGTATTTTCAGGAACATAACGTGACTTGTATTTCATATCTGAAACACGAAGAACAGCCAGTTTTATTTTATACTGACGCTGGTCTCCCGGCTTCAACTCAAGCCACTTGGCCGACATCTTGTAACACTGGGTAGCTGTTTGCATCCTCCGGGCAAAAAGCCCGTCGGCATTACGAAGATAGATATTTTCACCGTAACCTGCTATGTGGTCGAGGATACGAAACGGCTCTTTGGATACGTTATGCACAGTAAGTGTAAGTTCGATCTCCTGCCCTGTGTTTACCCGATTCACATCGGACTCCAACTCCACTTTCAGGTCCTTTGAAAGATTTTTCAGATGATACTGCCGGATAAACTCCGAACGCTTCGGCTCTGACATATCCCAATGAAAGGTATAGTTGGCCCCCAGTCCCGAGTGATATCGAGGATCGTATAAATATTTTTTCAAAACATTATGAGCCGATTCTGTATCGATACAAAACAAGGCCTCGGCCGCGGCAAAACCATGAATGCGTGTTCCAAAGAGGTTGTTCTCCATTACCTGCTCAAGGACATTTACAGCTTCAGAGTTTCCAACATCTCTGAGTTTTAAAAGATCATAAAATGACGGTCGCGAGACTTCCCAATCCACTCCGGGTTTGCAACGGTCCACAAGATCAGTTAGATCAGGCTCCGGATGAGCGGCGATAATCTCCGTAAACGTCTCAGCCCGCTTGGAGGTTTTCGAACTATTGTCGGCTTTACCGAAAGTGCAAAAAACAAAAACAGTAACAGGGATAATAACCGACAAAACCGAAAGGACTGAAATGAATCGTCGTTTCTTCATATAAACTCTTTCTGACTCAACCCTTATTTATATTTCCTGCTTTCGCAGGTAAATCTTAACACATCATCTTACGAAATGTATGTAATTCTTTTGTAAAAACTGACATTTCCCATTTACACGGTTAAAAAACATAATTGTCTCCATACGATATCAATCATTTTACAAAAATCTGCCTTTTTGCCTTCACCCATTGGGTTCTCCAATTCAGAACAGTAAAACTGGCTTGAGTGGTCTCCATAAGCTCTATACTATCAAAATTAAGCTCATTTATCACAGTTTACCTGGGAAATGCGGGATTAAAACACATGATGCTCTCACGAGACGGTTGGGGATAACATTTTGCCTGATAAGGGTTTCTGTTGATTATTTCACGGATTCAGGTAGAATTTGGAGGAGGATTTATTATGGCAACGCTATTTAAGAAGCCACAACTAAAACTAATCAAAAACAAGGATGAATTCCGGTCCGGCTTTGTAGTAGAATTTGCTTTACGTTTGTTTGGAGGCAATCGGTATGAGTATTGTAAAATCTAAAGTTGTAGGCATTTTATTCTTAATGACGACAGGCATTCTGCTAAACACTCTTCCCATAGGAAAGCAAAACGCGAAAGCTGCTACGAATCAAAATAAGCTTACTTTGAATGCTCGAAGTCGGATAGAGACGTCGGAGGGGAGCCGCAAATTCAAGGTGGCCAATAGCCAACTGGAATGGAAGGCTCCGGAGACTGCTATTATCATCTGCGATATGTGGAATCAGCACTGGTGCAAGGGAGCGACGCGGCGAGTCGGGGAACTGGCGGGGCGGATGAACCAGGTTGTCAGGAAAGCGCGTGACAAAGGTGTACTGATAGTGCACGCGCCCAGTGGCACAATCAGCCACTATAAAGATCACCCTGCCCGCAAGCGGGCGCAAAACGCACCAGGAGCTGCGAACGTGCCGAAGGGGATAAGTAAGTGGTGCACGCTCAAAGGAGAACTGGAGAAGAAGTTCGAGTATCCGATAGATCAAAGCGACGGTGGATGCGACTGTGAGCCAAAGTGCAAGCAGGGCTCGCCATGGCGCAAACAGATCGATACTATCGAGATCCGCGACGAAGATGCCATCAGCGACTCAGGCGCCGAAATATGGAATCTGTTGGAGCATCGCGGCATCAATAACGTTATCCTTATGGGCGTGCATACTAATATGTGCGTTCTTGGGCGGCCTTTCGGGCTGCGGAATATGGCGCGGTACGGCAAGAACGTTGTGTTAGCGCGGGACCTGACCGATACGATGTACAACTCGCGGATGAAGCCTTTTGTGAATCACTTTACAGGCACTGATTTGATAGTCGAGCATATCGAAAAATTCGTTTGTCCGACAATTACTTCGACAATGCTTACGGATGGGCCGGGATTTGTTTTCAGGAATGATAAGCGGCCGCGTGTTGTTTTCATTTCGGCTGAGAGCGAATATGGGGCGGCAGAGTCGCTGCCTGATTTTGCACATGAGTTGGAAACAAAATACGGATTCTACTGCGAAGTACTGCAGGGCAGCACAGAGAATAGTGGACCAGAGCGGCACGAGATTTTTGGTATGGAGGCACTGGCGAAGGCTGATTTGGTGGTAGTGTTCGCACGTCGGCGGGCATTTCCCCAAGAGCAGATGAAATACCTGCACCTTTATTTGGATATGGGCAAACCTTTGATTGGGCTGAGGACTGCCAGCCATGCATTCGATGCCCGCGGGAAAGGCACCAAAGGTCACACCGAGTGGCCTAAGTTCGACTCAGAAGTTTTGGGCGGGAATTACCACGGTCATTATGGCAGGGGGCCGACGACGACCGTGACGCCGACGGATGGGGCCGAGAGGCATCCGATACTCATCGGCATACGGACGCCGTTTACGAGTATAAGCTCGCTCTACCAGGTAAGTCCGCTGGCAAAGTCGACTAAGACGCTGTTAATCGGTGCGATTCCGGACAAGGAGCCTGAGCCGGTTGCCTGGACGAACAGGAAAGGTAAGTCGCGTGTTTTCTATACTTCGCTGGGGCATGTGGATGACTTCAAAAATCTGCAGTTTCGCCGGTTGCTTATCAATGCGGTTTTCTGGGCGATGAATAAGCCGGTGCCGAAAATCAAGGCTGATAGTACCAGATAAGTTGCACCTTAATATATGACGTAGCTAAACTGTTGAGTTTAGATGAAAAAGGCTGCTAAGTCTTATGGCTGTAGAGCGGGATAGGGGCTAATTTTACGAATATTTTACATTTATTTGTCAACCGATAGGCTAAGATAGCTGTCTATA
>JBARPZ010000539.1:0-2833 GCA_049643445.1 Sedimentisphaerales bacterium | reverse complement strand
CGAAAGAAGCAGGGAGCTTTCAACCGGTAGTGGATAGCGTGCTTCGTCGCTTTCATCGCAATCCAAATCTTAAATACTAACGACTAACCACTAAATTGTCGTTATTGGACAATAATTGATTCAGATGGACATTCGTCAGCCGCCTGCTGAACACTGTCCTCGTGTTCCGCGGGAACCTCTTCAGCGATTACCTTGGCAATATCATCGCCCATCTCGAAAACTTCAGGACAGGTATCTACACAAAGCCCACACGCAGTGCACGTATCATCGACTTTTACCTTCATAACAAATCCCCTTATAATCCAATATTGACTAAATCTTCGATTACCGTATCCGAATAGCGGATACTCAATAGAATATTGCCCCCCGTTTGTCAAGCCTGGCGATAAAAATTTTTTCTGGCAATTGCCGTATTCTCTGCTATACTACCTCCGTACTGGAGTATAGTTAATAATCAATAGTCAATTTAGTGGCCGGGTCCCATGCAAGCTGGGCCCGCGAACCTGGTCAGGCGGGGAACCGAGCAGCCATAAGCGTGTTGCCCGGCTGTGCTGTGGGTTAACCCGGCCACCTTTTTCGAAAATGTATACCGTACTCGCGAGGAAATACAGGTCGCAGACTTTCGATGACGTCATCGGGCAGGACCCAATTGCCCAGACGTTAAGGAACGCGATAAAGACCGACCGGGTCGCACACGCATATCTGTTTGCAGGAACCCGCGGCGTCGGCAAAACAACTATGGCGCGAATCCTCGCAAAGTCGCTCAACTGCCTCGCCTCCGACGCACCCACTGATGAACCGTGCTGCAAGTGCGAAAGCTGCACAGCCGTCAACCTCGGAGACGATATCGATGTTATCGAGATAGACGGTGCATCTAACAATAGAGTTGATGAAATTCGCGAGCTTCGTGAGAATGCCATATACAGGCCCGCACGCGCAAGATTTAAAATTTACATCATCGATGAAGTCCACATGCTCACAACTTCGGCCTTCAACGCCCTGCTGAAAACATTGGAGGAACCGCCCAGCCATATCAAGTTCATCTTCGCCACCACCGAGCCGAACAAGGTCATTGCGACAATCCAATCCAGGTGTCAGCGGTTCGATTTTAACAGCATAAAGCCCGGCCTCATCGCCGACCAGCTAAAGTCCATCCTCAAACAGGAAAAAATCAAATTCGAGGACGATATGATTCTGCCGCTGGCGAAAATGGCAAACGGCTCGATGAGAGACGGCCTGAGCCTGCTGGACAGACTAATAAGCGCCGGCGTCCAGCCACTTACCGCGCAGTTGCTTCAGGACTATCTCGGCTGCCCGGAC
Organism: Sedimentisphaerales bacterium; assembly: GCA_049643445.1. Taxonomy (GTDB): domain Bacteria; phylum Planctomycetota; class Phycisphaerae; order Sedimentisphaerales; family Anaerobacaceae; genus CS2-K091. The sequence goes on along the minus strand of JBARPZ010000539.1, from coordinate 1,513 downwards.
AGCGAGAAAATCTATAATCTCATCGCCAAAATCGGCGACAGCGACGCAGCCGAGACACTGGCCACGGCAGAGGATTTAATAAGCACCGGCTTAAGCGAGGTGCAGATCGTCGATGCCCTGATTGACTATATGCGAGATTTGATGGTGGCAAAGAGCGCCGGCTCCGACAGCGAGCTTTTGATCCTGACCGCCGAGCAGCGAAAGCGGACAAGCGAACTGGCCGAAAAATTCGACACCGCCGCCCTCGTTTACAACATAACCACGCTCGAAAAACTGCGTTGGACAATCAAAAGTAGTGACTCCCCCCGCGCCCTTCTGGAAGCTTTGCTCTTGCGATTTGCCCTGAGCGAGCATTTCCTTAACGTCGACGATTTGCTTTCGCAATCACAGGGCAGTGCACCGGCTCCCATAAAAAAAAAGCCGGCACCTGAAAGCGTAAGCCCTGAACCGCCGCGCAGCGAGCCAACTCCGCCCATGCCACGAGCCACGGGCAGCGAGCAACAAGCCGCAGGCGACGGGCGTGAGGTACCCAGCATCGGGAATCGAGCATCACTCAACAAGCCGCAGGCTACGAGTGACGAGAGGCCCGAAATAAAGCCCCCAATCAAAGAGGTCAAAACCAACAGCCAAAGGAAAAATGAAATACTCAACGACCCTGCCGTAAAAACCGTCATCCTCGGCCTCGACGCCACAATCACCGGAATAGAAGAGGACTAATCAAACTATCGATGATTGCTAAATATCGAAATACGAAATTCAAAATACGAAACACGAATCATGAGCAGCGCATATACTGAAAGTTTGAACAAGCTTATCGAAGAATTTGGCAGGTTGCCAGGCATCGGGCCGAAATCGGCTGAACGCCTTGCCTTCCATATACTAAAGGCAAACGGTAACGAGGCTATGGCCCTGGCCGATGCCATCCGGGATGTTAAAAACAAAATCAAACGCTGTCAGACCTGCTACAACTATTCCGAGCAGCCAACCTGCGAAATCTGCGCCGACGAGCACCGCGACAAAACAATAATCTGCGTCGTCGAGCAGCCTAAGGACGTCATCGCCCTGGAAAAAACAGGGACCTGCAAATGGCTCTATCACGTCCTCGGCGGCCACATCGCCCCGCTCGACGGCATCGAGCCGACCGACCTGACCATCGACAAGCTCGTTGACCGTGTCCGTGCAGGCGGTATAAAAGAAATAATAATGGCGACCAATCCCAACCTGGCCGGTGACGGAACGGCCCTTTATATCAGCTCGCTGCTTCGCAATACCGGCGTCAAAATCACGCGGCCGGCAAGAGGACTGCCAACCGGCAGCACTATCGAATATGCCAGCGGAAAAATGCTCACCGATGCCATCATAGGCAGGCAGAAATTAGAATAACCTTTCGCCCCACATAATCGACGGGAGGCCAACATAACCTGCACTTTGACTGCCGCCAACCCTGGACCTTGTAGAGCTTCTATGGTGTGAATTTTTACATAAGGACTTCAGCGCCTTTGCCCTGGGCGAT
>JBARPZ010000538.1:0-3317 GCA_049643445.1 Sedimentisphaerales bacterium | reverse complement strand
ATACGCCCAAATTCGACCCTGACCGGTTTATAAACGGCGAGCGTATTTCGTACTGGAGCCCGACGCTTGGCAGAATAGCCGGGCAGGACGCCATCATCCATACCGACAGGCCTAATCGCTGGTTCAGAGATTCGGAGTTTGCGGCGCGGCTGTATAAGAATATCAGTAATTATGAGGTTGCTGTTTATGGCTATCGTGGTTACTTCAAGAGCCCGGGTGGTCAGGACGGTACGCAGGTGATTTTTCCCGACTTGAACGTTTACGGTGCAAGTATTCGGGGCAATGTGGGTAAGGGGATAGGCAACCTGGAATTCGGATATTACGAATCGGATGACGACCAGAGCGGTAAGAATGCCTATATCAACAATTCTGAGCTTCGGTTTTTAGCCGGCTATACGCAGGAGGTGGGCAGGGATTTCACGGCGGGGCTTCAATATTATATTGAGCGTATGATGGACTACAGCCAGTATCTTGATAATCTGCCAGCCGGGCCGGCCCGCGATGAGGACAGGCACCTGGTGACATTGCGTTTGACAAAGCTGCTTATGAACCAGAACCTGCGGTGTTCATTATTTACGTATTATTCGCCGACCGACAAGGATGTTTATATGAGGCCTAACCTGAATTATAAGGCAAGCGATAATGTGGCCCTTGAGGTCGGGGCAAATATATTTTTCGGCGATTATCCCAATACCTTCTTCGGCCAATTCCAGAACAACTCCAATATTTATGCAGCGGTGCGTTACAGTTTCTGAAAACGATTGCCCCGAAGGCTTATGGCAGGAAAGTCGAGTCCAATTCAATGCAGAACGAAATGCTCAGTTGCGCCCGAGCTAATCATTAACTGGCTCTCCAAGTCTTCCATAGTCTAATACATCAGTACGATACCATTTAGGCTTAATGGAACGTATATTCTGAGTGGGATAAAATCCTATCAAGTCATCTTTAATCATGCTTGGATAACCATATGCAATTATCATATCATCAACGGCAAATTGTTGTATGAACAGTTTGTCCTCCTGAGTATCGACACGCCATGCAAGAGCAAACAAACCTTCACCTCTTGGTGATAAAAAGTACATTTCTCTTTGTATACCTTGATCTTCAATCCAGTCGAAATAATGATGCTCTATTGTAAAACGAGCAATTTGGGAACCATTTTCTGTGTCGATATTAATACTCTTTATGATTCCCGGCCAGACTACTAAAGTCTCTTCATAGTCCTGAGGTGATTTGCGAACATCATTTGGATATATGTCACGCTTCGCTTTTTCGAAGAATTGGCGTTCCCACTTTGGGAGTGGTTTATATAGTCGTGATCCAGGCAAAAGACCAGGACATCCTGAAAGCAATAAAAGGAAGGGGATAAGGATCGGTTTGTAGATTTTCATATTACCTCTTATCTTGATACAATCTCACATAATAATGTCCACCGCGCTACCTACGGCACAAGTTTGTACTGATTTTATGGTGCGATTTTGCAGATATCAACGGGAAATTTTTATTCTCCCGGAATTGGTGCGATTCATCGCACCCTACCTGACTGCAAACATTAGGAGGCTGGTCAGTCAAATTATTCATTTAGTTTCCACTATCTCAATGGTTGGCATTGAGACATAGAGTATGGGCATTTCGCCTGTTTCTGATGTGAAAAACGGGATGTGATAGATGCCGCAATTGAGTTTTCCGGCACCTGTGGCGTCCACCTGTTTCCAGCCTTTTCCCACATCGAGATACTCGGCCCAAATATGTCCACTGGAGCCGTACAGCCACCCCCCTACCTGCCGGCAAGGGACACCTGAAGCCCTGGACAAAGTGATAAAGCAATCGGAGAAATCCCAACACTGGCCGAATTTCTGTTTCAGCACCTTCTTCACTCCACATCGTGACCCGGTGACAGGACCGCCGAACTTGATGTTCCTGCCGGGCGCCAGCCATTCGAGAATGGCCCGGACCTTATCTTCGGTTGTGCGTTTGCCTTTTGTTATCTTTGCGGCGTGAGCGATGACCTCCTGGTCGTTAGAAGGGAAGAATTCCGTTGATGAAAGCAAGGTCTGGCCGGCTTTCCGAGTTGTTGGGACGCAGCCGGTTTCATCGGTTGTTATCTCTATTGCGGCAGTGACATAAGGGACTCCCATCATCCTGGGTGGATTTCTAAAAAGATAAATCACCATATCGTCCCCGGCAGGTTTTTTGGCATACGGAGCAGGGGTGAACTCATAGACGGCTTTCAATTTGCCAAGGTCAGGGGAACGCATGGTTAGAGAAGTGCCAAATTGAAAACCCTTTGAAAGCCTTGTTATTTCAGATACGACCTCTTTGCCCGAATTTTTGGAATCGGTTGACAGGAACATATTAAACAGTTTGTTGAATGACATGTAGTCGGCTTTGTCAATCGTGGAAATCTGTGCCGTAATGCGATAGCGAATCCGGCCGGGCTTTTTGAGAAAGCCAAGCTCGTATGAGGTTTTGATGGCCAGGGCGGGGTCGTTTCCTACAAACTCAACGACCCTTTTTTTGATTCTGAGGCAGAAGGCGGGGTGTCCTTTCATGTTTGAAATGATGGTATAAAGTTTTGCGGCGTCTGCTTCCGTTGCCGCATCGAGGAGGTTCACCTGAATGGATGTCCCATGCACCGTCAGGTATGTGTTGGACAACTTCTCGATGGATGCACCAAGCCTCTTGGCAATGGCTGCCGTCTGATCCCGCGGGGCTACGATAGACTCGTTAACAAAACAGCCATAAGGCATGTTCTTGAAACACTCGTCCGCCAGTTCATTTCCTTTAGCGTGGGAAACTACGCAGGTAAGCACAAGGACCGCAATCGATATTACTGTAAACCGTTTCATTTTGTTTCTCCTGCCTGACATAATAATATACAACACTTTCTGTTATCATATTAGTCTGCCGGAGATAAAATGTCAACATAGAAACAGCATATAGCGTGCAGCGGATAGCGTTTAGACTTTAGCCGGAAGTGCGGGTTCAAGTCGGTCGATGTGTTATCAACTTTTGGCCGGTGATTTGGCTTGACAGAGAGGGTGGTTTTTGGCTATTCTATTGCTGATTTGAGTTTGAATTTCAGGAGTGAATGGGTATATCTTAGGTTGTTATACTAAAGCAGGTAGCCGTTTCATAATTTTGGAGATGCGAAAATGCGATTATCGAAAGAAACAAACGTACACTCGGCTTGTTCGAAGGCAGGTAGGTCTGACGGGCGCGAGAGAAAATATCGCTGGTTGAAGTGGGTATTTCCCATTGCGGGGCTGGTATCGCTGGTATGGTTTTTGATTCGCGTGCTGCCGAAGCCGTCGCGG
>JBARPZ010000537.1:0-9921 GCA_049643445.1 Sedimentisphaerales bacterium | reverse complement strand
GTCTACTCGACCAAGGTTTTGTCGAAGAATTCTAACAATTTCCGACTCAGGAGAAGGGTGTCTTGTGGTACAGTCTCTAACATAAATGCTTCAGGCAAGACACACGGATAGCCCCTTTTGCCGTCGCACATCATCCATTCCTGAATCTCCTTGACTGTATCTTGGAGTATGTGTTCATGACTAACCTACTCAGAATAGCACCATTTCCTGGCAGAAGCAAGGACTGCCCTTTACTCCAGATCAGGATGTGCTCATGACAGCACCGTGTCATAGTCGGGAGATGTTGGAGAGATTTTTGGGGAGGGGGAGTAATGGCACATCACGTGAACTCAATCTCAGCGAGCCACACGGAATCCAATGTAGTCACTGTCACCGGGGCCGACTCCGCCGCTATTTGGGGGGAGATACCAACCTCGATAGGCACAACGAACGCTCGATGGACCGTCATCCCAACAACCACCTCTGACAAAATGATAGCCCTTATGGTCGAATGGCTCCGGATTGCCTGGGTATGATTTAGCCGTGCCGGCAACCCACTCATAAGCATTGCCTACCATGTCCATACACCCATACGGACTGGCTCCCTGCGGGTAACTGCCCACAGGAGCACTCTGGTTGACTTTGTATCCACCTCCGGCAGAATTATGGTCTTCGGGATTATTACAATATTCCGGCTCCCAAGTATCTCCCCACGGCCACGTATTGGCATGTTTCTTCTGCTCGTCCCAAGAGGCGGCTTTCTCCCATTCTGCTTCAGTCGGCAATCTTCCACCGGCCCACTTGCAGTAGGCCTCTGCTTCGTAGTAAGTCACACCGACAACCGGGTGTTGGTCGGTCTGAATGAACACGGGGTGTTTATAACCATGCCCAATCCACTCCTGTTCGGCCTCCCAATGTTCTGGTTGACTGCGTTTCTCCTCTTTGTTCGGGCGGACGACCTTCCTGAACTTGCCGTTCATGCCTGCATAGACGATGAAATCACTTTCCTTCCATTTCCAACCCTCGCCCGACCAGTAGTTGGGATCATCATAGCCACCGGCCTCAATGAATCTACGGTATTCGCCGCGTGTTACTTCATACTTGCCTATCTGGTAGGTTGGCAGGTAGACGCGGTGCTGAGGTGACTCCTCAGGTCCTCCGAATCCATCCCCATAGCTGCTGCCCATCAGAAAACTGCCCGCGGGAATAGTCACCATCTCTCCGAGATGATCTTCAGAGTCATCCACATTCGTATCTTCAACCTGGACTCTGACTTGGTCGAGAATAACGCTACGGACATGAATCACGGCCCCAGTGCAATTGGGTGGAGTGGTAAACTTCACGCTTTCTTTCGTGGCATAAATCCTGGTCTCCTCGATCTGATCATTGTTCTTGTCCAGTATTCGCAGCAGAACCGTAGGGGCATAACCCAGTGACTCCCCACTGGAGTTGGCGATGTAAACGGTGTTGGGCTTGAGGGGGAATCTTATTCCCGTACTGCCATAAGCAGAATTAAAGCCTACCTTGCCGTTTTTGTTGACAATCATACTTGCCCCTGACGCAAACCGGTCCCAGGCAGAATAGTCATACAGTCCGGAATCGTCGGTAACCGGGTTTACGTTGATCGCACCCTGGTCTGGGGCCTTGCTGAATTTCATCCCGTCAAGCTTAAAACTGGTAGTATTGCCGCCGGCCTGAATCAGAAGTTTCATGAACTTTCCACCATAGGGCGGATAGAAGGTCACACTGTACTTATGCCTGTCTTTGAAAGGAAGCGAACACTGGTTTTTCATCGCAATCAGCTTCTGATTCGCATCATAGAACGCCAGCTTCATTTTCGGCAGGAAATCATATGTCTTGTCATTGGGGTTGGAGCGATGTTGAAGGGTAAGCGCCATGCGCCGATTGTCTTCGATACACTCGGCGCCGTTGAGTTGTCCGTAGAAAAGAAGAGTGTACCTGGTGTCGTCATTGACTGCGGCCATCTTGAATTCGACGGATTGATCCCTGGTCAAAGTCAGCGAAGTCTTGCTGGATATTTCGTACAGCTCTTCGGCGAAGACCGAGAACGCAACCAGGAAGCTGAGTATAAATACGGTCATCATGTTTTTCATATTATCAGTATCCCTTCGGGCTATTCGATGATGATCGGAAACTTCTTATAGTGAAGGGACATGCCCTTATAGACACTGACCTCCGACTTCTTCCCTTTATGCTTGACCTCCCTCATGGCAGACCATCTCAGTGAAGTCTGCTTGCCCGGCGCCAGGCCAAAGTCCTTCAACGGCAGAGTGATGATCGCATTCCAGCCGACTTTGGTTTTCCGAGTATTCAGCTTCCAGTTTGAATTCCACTCTTTGTTCAGATTCTTAGCGTCATATTTGCTGCCGTTGCAGTTAAAGGCGAAGACGTAGTTGTCACTTCCCTGATAAAGCCAGAATTCAATGTGGTCTCTCTTAAGAAAGTCCTCTGTGGTCGACGACGCCACAGCATCAATCGCGGCAACATCCGAATCCGAGGCGTCGAAGCGGACATAAAGATTCATGCCGTCATGACCGGCTTTTACATGGGTGTCCTGAGGCGGAGAGTTAGGGACCTTGTAGAGGAATGGCTTCTTAAACTCGGCCATTTCCAGTGGTTTCTCCCACTGGACCGACTCAAAGGTGTCGCCATCCTGGAATATCTCGGGAATACTGGCCACCATCAGTTTACCCATGTCCTGATTGACAGACCTCAGGTTGTTGTAAATCCTTTCGATCATTATCCGGGAATTCGGATGCTTGACTGTCTTCAAGGCATCCTGCAAGGCCTGCAGACACTTCTTCTCGAGTCCCTTCCTGACGATCAGATTATCATAGATGTACTGAGGAGACACGTGCCAGCCGCAGACAGTTTTATCGTCCGGCTCCAGCCAGCTATCTCGTATAATATCGTAGTAGCGGGTCATCGCTGGTGCGGCCTCGCGATAGGTTCTCTCGATGAACTGCCGACGCAACTTAGCCATATCCTGTGTCGGGTCCCAGAAAAGGCGATTGATAATCCACATCTCCATGGTCGCCAGATCCCAACCGGGGATGCCCCCGGTAATATCGTCACGCGTCTCGGTGACTATGGCGATATTGTCTTTGTCCTGCCTGGTCATCAGTGTTTTCAAGTCCTGTTGACAAGTTAGTGAGATGGGCGCGATAGTCGAAGCATTATAGTATTCGCGCATGCCCAGGCGCCTGGTGATCTTCAACCAGCCGATATAGCGATTGCGCCAGAGGGCGGGTTGTCGTTGGTCCAACATGGCAAAATGCATATTGCTCGTCGGATAGGGAGCGAAAATGATCTGCAGGTCAGGATGAGGAGTCACTTTCGGAACTGCCGCAGAGTAGATGTAGGCGAGTACGCAGAGATTCAAGTCCGGACGGACCTTCTTGAGCCTATCCATAATCCTGCTGTAGAACATGTAGTACTGAGTCGAACGAAACTCGAGATCCTTATAGGAACTCGGGTCTTTCGGTTTTAGCAGCGAGCCGTTCGCCAGTCTGATAGGTTTCATGCAAAGCTCACATTCACAGCATTGCCAGGAATCGCCCATGTGGGAATTGATGTAGTTGATCTTGCGTCCCAGACTCTTTTCCTTCTTGTCAATCTGATTAATAAGCTCTTTGAAGTAGATGTCATCCAACTTCGGATTCATGTAGCAGACACCGTTACCGACTCGCTTCTTGAATTTGTCGACGTACGCAAAGATCTCAGGGTACTTCTCCAGATATTTTTTGTCCTTCAGGGTTCTCGCCAGGAGCCAGTAAGGGATGTCATGGTAATGGGCGATCGTATCCAGTTCAAGATTCGGGCCCAGCATCTGGTTGCCCAGATTGCGAATCTGCCAATCGAGAGAGTCTTGATGATAGGGACGGAAGTGTCCTCCCTGCCGCCGAACCAGAAAAACGGGCCTATCCATAAGATTGATGTTGGCCAGAACAAGGCTCCTGGTTTTCCCGAAAATGGTCCCAAAACTGCGGTTTGGTCGGGCCCAGATGATATCCGAGTTCCTTTCCAGCAGCCCGAACACACCGTAAAGAGTTCCTCTTGGCCGCTCTCCGAAAACATAGACGTTATTTCCTCTCGTGCGGATAGCGTAGCCGTCGGTGCCTTTGAGGGCAGTCAGGTCATTACGCCATTGGCCGGCAAACTCCTTGCCGATAAAGACTTTCGTGTTCTGTGTCAGAGATGACTTAGTCAGGACCGGCACGTTGCACCCAGTCATTTCGTTGATCCAATAGGTGACATCAGTAACTGAAAACAGGATAGCTTTATGCGCTTCGGAAGAGATAATGAACTCGCCGGCGGCTTTGCCATCCTTCACCAGATCGAGAGCAAAAAGTGAAGGCGCCATGAACAAGAACCATAGTCCGATCATTTGACATTTCACAATTAGACGCTTGAAGAATATATTTTCTCCATACAACATCAATCTTACATTTCCCATTTAAAACGCCTAAAAACATGATTTTATCGCTTCGCAATGTGTAATCTTACCAAATTCACCTTGAACTGTCAAGGATTGTCGTTTTCGATGCGGTTTTATTGAAAATTAGCAGGAAAGCATGTTTTTTTGTACCCCACCTTTCTTCCAATCACTATTGATACTGTTCGAGCCGGTTTTCTCGTTCTGATTTGGAAAACCCAATGGGTGAAAGCAGAAAGGATTCTCCCCTTTTGGCGTCAGGCTTGTTGGATTCAGTGCTAGTATATGCCGTTCAACATGGATCAAATATGCAGAAAGCGGAATCCAGATAAATTTTTGTTGTCAATATCTCGCAGTTGTATTACTTCTGATTACATCGGGTTTGTCGGCCATCGAATTACACGTCAAGGATTTCGGCGCCGTAGGCGATGGTGTGCACGATGATGGACTGGCTCTGAGGCAGGTCTTTACGGAGGCGAGTAAAGCAGGAGAGCTGTCCACGGTTAACGGATCTGCCCACAGAGAGTTTCAAGTACCCAAAACGTGTCTTGCATTTCTATATACGATCCGTTACCATTTTTGATGAGACTGATATGACACCCATCCTCAGAAGTTGAGAGAACAGACATGAACGTTCAAAGCATCGATTTCGTTTCCGCTTTGCTGTTCGTCATCGCGACTGTTGCGTTGGCGGCGCCGAATCCACAGCCGGTTCTTCTGGAGAACCTCACGCCCCAGACGATGAAGAATCACGAAATATGGCTCAGAGAAACCGAGGGAGAGAACCTGGCACTAGGCAAGGAGGTTGTCTTCTCGATGACTCCTGACTATCAGCTGACACAGGATGACAAAGACCGGATCGACCTGACCGACGGCAAACTCTCACTGAGAAAGGACGACCATATTTGGTTTGACAAGGCGGCCGTCGGCTGGATGCAAACACCGATGAACCTCATGATCGATCTCGGGCGGGTGCAGCCCATCAGTAAGGTTGTTGTGCGTTTTCTCGGCGGGGCTTCCCAGAACGTGCTACGGTTTCCCAAGCAACTTGAACTGGTTGTAAGCGAGGACGGCAAGATGTTTTACCGTGCAGCGATCCTCTCGAAGCTGATGATGGGAGAGAAGGACCGAGACGGTGAGCCCGGCGTGTTTTTCCTGCCTGAAGAAGGCCAAGCATACGTTTACCCGCTTGTCCTGCGAAGCCTGCGCACCAAAGCGCGGTTCGTCGGTATCCAGATAACCTCTGACATCGGGCACGTCTTCACCGACGAACTGGCAGTGCTGAAGGGGGACTTCGCCGCTGACCAGATCGAATTTCGCGATGAGGATCGCACACAGTTCGTAATTCGCGGCTTGGCGTTGGCGCCGCTCAAGCCGATGCTTGCCATCTCGACGAACATTCACACGCCCAACTACTTCCGCCTGACCGACGCCCGTAGGCCGGAAGACAGAGACAAGCCAGCCAGGTTCGTCATCGAGCTTCCGCAACCAGCCACGATCCTCAAGGAGCATTCAACGGGAACGATTAGAGAAGAGGCCGTTACAAAGAACGGAAAGACATTCCGCCGCTACACGATCACCAAGCCGTCTTCCACTCACGGCAAGCTAGGCGCGTTCTATTTCCACGCAAATGACGCCGCGGCGTTACGCGGGAGGAAGGCCACTTTCTATGTGCTCTCGGACGGATACGAACCGCATCGGATCGACGTCCCCATTCGGCCTGTGGAGATCCCGCGCGTCGGCAAGCTGACCGAGTTGCACGTGAGCCTCGCCTGGATGAACCTCAGCCATGCACTGAACTGGCCGGATTTCCTGGACGACTGGGAACATCTTGGCTTCAACGCGGTTGCCACGTTTCCCCGGTACTGGAAGGGCGAGATCTCACCGGAGAAGGCATCGTTGCTTGCTGCGGCCCGTCAGCGCGGCATGAAGGTCATCTACAACGAGTCGCCGTTTCACGTGATGGAATACCGCCACAAAAGGGATCAGGATATCTACTCGCAGATTCCGGGCAAGCCTTCACAGAATCTCTGCCCGTCATATCGCGGGCTCTTCTATCAGGATGAGATCAAGCGAGTGGGCGATTTGTACGAATTGGTCAAACCCGACTATGTTTTCTACGACATCGAGTGCTGGTACCGAGGCGCCACCGAAGCTGACAAATGCACGCGCTGCAAGCAGAGACTTGCGGAAAGTGGACAAGAACTCGAAGACTTCCTCACGGATCTGGGAACGGAGATGATTCGCGACATGGCCCGGCAAATTGAGACCAGGGCCACGAATCTCGGCGCACCGGTCCCCCACATCGCCACGTACAATAATCACGCCGTCCGGCCCGTCTACCACAAGGTCTTCGACTTTCACAAGCTGTATCCTTCGCTGCTCGTTTCGGCTCAACCAAGCCTTTATGTCAAGGGCGATGCGACGATTGTGCATCGGACCATACGTGACAACTACCGGACCATGGGCAACAGGGATATCATCCCCTGGCTCTCGACCGGTACGTACGGCGAACACGAACCCTACAAGGTCGAGGCAATGATCCTCGAAAGCCTGCTCAACGGAGCGTCCGGCATCACCTATTACTGCTTCTCCGATTTCGATACGCCGATGGACTTCTACTACCACGCCAAAGCACTGGCCCATGTCACGCCGTATCAGAAGCTTTTAGAAAACGGCAGGCCGATCGAGCTGAAGACCGACAACAAGGCCCTCTTTTTCTCTGGCTATCGGCACGCTGGCGAGCTGCTCGTCTTGATCGGCAACTACCAGAACACTCCCCGCACCAAGGCTAGAATCACGCTGCCTTTCCGCAAAATAACCGAAATCCGCGACATCCGCAAGAACACGGCTCTCCGTGCGGGATCCGTGCTGGAGGTGGATGTCCCGCCACAGGAGATCGCGTTGATCTACGTCCGAGCAGCGGAATGAGCAAAGAAGAGCCTCGTCTCGGCGACGAAAAGTCGCTGTTTCTTCGCTTACTGAGGTATGTAGAGAGGTAACAAGTGGGTAGCCACAAAAGAACAAGTGAATTAGTGGGCCTGTTTTCGGTGTTCGCATTAGCTCTGGTCATTTGACATGCGGCCGCTTCCGAGCGCAAAGCCGGCAGAAAGGAATTATCTGTGTAGCGGGAAGATGCCGCAGACGGCTTTGAGGCTCGACGCACTGGCTGAGCAGACGCAGCCGAAGTGGCAGCCAGACGGCTTGAAATGCAACCGCATATTTTGCTACAATAGAGACCGTGGTGTGCAAGAGTACTGTTTATGAAGTCAAATTGGAAATGTTGGTTAAAGGAGCCTGCTATATGAAAACTGGTCACAGCTTTTTTCCCGGTCGTTCGAAGTGGTCGCACATGTGTCTTCTGTTCGGTGTGCTTCTCGTATGTCTGTTCGGTCAGTTATCTCAAACGGCCGATCCCCCGCGTATGAAACGGGCCAACTCCTTCCTCGGCATTCATTTCGACTTCCATGCCGGTGAAGACTGCAACCGCGTCGGCAAGCGCACGACTTTAGAGATGGTTGAGCTGGTCATCGATAAGGTCAGGCCCGACTACATTCAAATCGACTGCAAAGGCCACCGCGGTTATTCAAGCTACCCGACGAAGGTCGGTAATCCGGCGCCTGGCTTCGTGGGCGATCCGCTGCGCATCTGGCGTGACGCGACACGCCGGCGGGGGATCGCACTGTTCATGCACTACTCGGGCGTCTGGGACTACTATGCGGTGGCCACGCACCCGGAATGGGCTGCTGTCAACGCCGATGGCAAGCCCAACGACCGAGCCACGTCCGTGTTCGGACCCTATGTCGATACGCTGATGATCCCTCAGCTTCGCGAACTGGTGGGAGAGTATGGGGTGGACGGTGTGTGGGTCGACGGGGATTGCTGGGGTACGATGCCCGACTATGGCGAGACGGCTGTGCGCGAGTTCCGCAAGCTGGCGGGTGCTGAGTCGGCTCCTCGCAAGGCCGGTGAACCTTATTGGAACGAGTGGATGGACTTTAACCGTGAGGCTTTCCGCCGATATTTGCGCCATTACGTGGACGAACTGAGAGCTTCGCACCCGCAATTCCAGGTGATCAGCAACTGGGCGTTCAGCGATCACATGCCCGAGCCGGTCTCGGCCGACGTGGCGGGGCTGTCGGGTGACTTCTCGCCGGATGACAGCGTGAATTCCGCACGCTTCGCCGGACGCTGCCTCGAGAATCAGGGCGTGCCGTGGGATTTGATGTCGTGGTCGTTCAGCCGTAAGACGCGCAAGCAGAAACCGGCGATACAACTGATGCAGGAGGCGGCATTAGTGCTGGCGATGGGTGGTGGCTACCAGGCGTATTTCAAACAGGATCGCGACGGGGCGCTGCGTGATCCAGCCGAGATGGATGTGATGGCCGATGTCGCCCGGTTTTGTCGAGTCCGTCAGGCGTACTGCCACCGATCGGTCGCCCTTCCGCAGATCGCGCTGCTCTACTCAACGACTGGTCACTATCGCGAATCGCCGCGACTATTCCACTGGGCTGGCAGCGGCGGCGTCACCGTGCTGCGCAAGGCACTGACGCAGATTCTGCGGAACCAGTATGGCGTGCAGATCCTCAGCGAGCATCATCTCAAGGGCAAGATGGCCCAATGGCCCGTCATCATCGTGCCGGGCTGGACGTATCTGGAGTCGGGCTTTCGCGATGAGCTGGTCGCATACGCCAAGTCCGGCGGCCGCCTGCTGCTGATCGGACCCGGGCCTGTCAGGCTCTTCGAAGCCGAGCTTAAACAATCAGACAACGGCGCCATCGTCTCGATTGATGCGGTTGACAATGCGTTTTCCAGCGTCCTAAAGAAGGTGCTGCCCGAACCGATTGTTGAGGTCAATGGCTCGACGAACGTTGACATCAGTCCGCGAATGCTGAATGGCAAGCTGTCGATTCACCTGGTCAACACGTCCGGCCCGCACGCCAACGCGCCGGACGGGGGAATCAAAGAAATCAAACCGGTCGGCCCACTGATAGTGACGATCCACCTGGCTAAGGCCCCGACATCAATAACCCTGCAGCCACAGAACAAACCGCTGAAGATCACCTGGACAAACGGACGGGCCACCGTAACGCTGCCACGCTTGGAGGTGTATTCGATCCTCGATGTTGAGCATTGAATTGAGTGGATTCGACTGAAAAGAACCACATTTGTATCGATTGTGCTGGTGGCAGTTGTAGGCACCTAATTCTGTACAGCCGCAGAGTGGGAGATATCGCGTGCTGAGCTGCTGGATAAGATCTCGGGTTTCTGGATCGGGCAGTTGGTGAGCAATTACGACATATCAGCCAACATGAACATATGATCTTGCAAAGTTGAATAGTTCATTGAATCCGAAATTGGCCCGATATTTTTTTGAAAATTGCATCCATGGCCTAATAATCTACATTTTTTCGGGCTCGATTTACACAAAATCAGCATCTGTGGTGACAAAACGGAGAGTGTGCCAAGCTAAGCTGTTGTGAATC
>JBARPZ010000536.1:0-2384 GCA_049643445.1 Sedimentisphaerales bacterium | reverse complement strand
TCTACCGCTCGATTGAGGGCGGCAATCCGGTTAGGCTGAATAAGGAGCCCGTGGTCGCCACCACCGACTTCATCGACAAGAAACCTGTCATGGGGCGTGAGAGTATCTACTGGGTCAGGCCGGTAATTAATGGCAAGGAACTTGAGCCCTCAGAGAAGGCGCTGCTGAAGCCGGACGCCAAAGATAAGCCATACTATGCCTCTATCAAATTCCAGGGTGATTACAGGCCCCAGAGGATCGCCGTTGCCGACCTCAACGGCGACGGGGCGTATGACTTCGTCATCAAGCAGCCGTCCCGAGGCATCGACCCGGCGGGCAGACCCAATACAGAAGGCCTCACCTACAAACTGGAGGCCTATCTCAACAATGGCACGTTCCTGTGGCGCAAGGACCTGGGGCCGGGCATCGAGCCAGGCATCTGGTATTCACCGTTTGTGGTTTACGACTTCGACGGTGACGGCAAGGCCGAGGTGGCTGTCAAGACCGGCCCGGAGGACGCCAGAGATTCCGATGGGCGCGTTCGCAAAGGTCCGGAGTGGTGCTCGATCCTGGATGGTATCACCGGCGCCGAACTCGCTCGTACCGACTGGCCGCCACGCGATCCGCGTCTGGGCGATTATAACCGGACCAATCGAAACCAGATGGGCATGGCCTACCTGGACGGCAAAACCCCGTGCCTGCTGGTGGCCCGCGGAACGTACAAGCTGATGATAGTGGACGCCTACCAGTATCACAACAACAAACTCAAGCGGCTGTGGCATTGGGAGGGAGATGACGAGACGCCTATCATTCGCAGCCAGGGTGCGCATGGCATGCACTCAGCCGATGTCGACGAGGACGGCCGCGACGAGGTCATCCTGGGCTCGGCTGTGCTGGACGATAACGGCACGTGCCTGTGGTCGGTCGGCCTCGGCCATCCCGATAAATGCTTTGTAACCGACGCGGACCCGAGCCGCCCCGGCATGGAAATCTTCTACGCTATCGAACCGTGGCACGACGATGGCAAGGGCGTTTGCCTGGTTGACGCCAAGACCGGAAAAATAATCTGGAGCATCGGTCATCGCACCTATCACGTGGGTGATGGAATGGTTGCCGACATCGATCCGTTGATTCCCGGCCTTGAATGTTTTGCAACCGAAGATTCCAAAGGCGGCTCGAGAGACCGCTATATGTTCTCCGCCGACGGCAAGCGGCTCGGTCAACAAGAAGACGTCCCCGGCTGCAGGAACTGGATCTTCTGGGATGCCGACCTGCTGCGGGAAACGTTTGGACGCGGCAGATCCATCTCTATCGTCAAGTACAAGGGACCAACCCTGACCTCAGATATCGAGGGCAGTATTATGATGATGGCCGATATCTTAGGCGATTGGCGCGAGGAACTCATCACCATCTTAGCCGGCGAGCTTCAAATCTACACGACGACTATCCCGGCGAAAGACCGGCGAGTCTGCCTGATGCAGGACCCGGTCTATCGCGCGGAAGTAGCGCACCGGTCCATGGGTTACGAACAATCGCCGGTTACCGGTTACTACCTCGGCGTCGGGGCCGCTGACCTTGCTTCTTCCATTCATCGGTCTGGACAAGTACACAAGCCAGAGCTGTGAAAGACAGGCAGAGAGTATGCTTTGGGAGATCCCAAAACTCCCCTGCCCATACACTCAACACATACGAGTTGAAATGAACAATAAAACCATTCCCGCCTTGACAATACGGATTCACAGTATAAAAATCTATCTATGACCAGCCTTTTTCCAATAGAGAACTCATTCTTGTACTATCAGCCAAAGCCGGCTCCGCACTTTAAACCAGATACGATTGTATTGACCAAAGGCAGCTTTCAAACCAGACAGCAGCATGATTTCGTGCAGGCGATTTGTAATCTATACCCCCAAGCCCAGGTTATTGAAAGATTTGACATCCCTCATAATCGCTTTGACCTCGGCAGTTCAGACCCTCTGAAACTACATTACAGAGGCAAAAACACATTGGTATTCGGGGTACATAAAAGTGCCGTTCGCTCCAGTGAAGAAGATGGGAACACCTGCCCAAACTACTGGCACTTTTCATCCTATGGCTTTTGTCCTTACGACTGCCAATATTGCTATTTAGCTGGTACCCCCGGCGTAAAATTCTCACCGACAGTAAAAATATTTGTAAATATAGACGAAATTCTCGGCCAGATTGCCGGCATTGCATCCAGACTATCCGAACCTACGGCCTTCTACTTAGGCAAACTCCAGGATGGGCTTGCACTTGACCCTCTTACCGGTTATTCCCGCATAATAATTCCTTTTTTCGCTCAACAGAAAAATGCCAGGTTGACATTACTGACTAAAAGTGCCAATGTACAGAATCTTCTCGACCTTGACCATCAAGGCCACACC
>JBARPZ010000535.1:0-3909 GCA_049643445.1 Sedimentisphaerales bacterium | reverse complement strand
CCCTATCTCATCTCTCATTTGGTTAAGCTTCCACAGGAATCTGCGGTCTACCTTGTTCAAACCACATCCACACTTGCACTCAAACTCGGATGATTTAAAATGCCCTTCTTTCCAACTCATTAATTTCACCATGCAAAATATACATATTGATGGTCTAATTGTGTGATAGTCATTAAAGTACCCACAATTCATGCAAACGACACTTTTCATTTACCTTGCCGTTGAAATAGTTAAGACCTTCTTTTCTTCTTTTGTCAGGGCGTTGAACCTTGACCGTCCGATCGCCCCGCACTCAAGACACCTGAAGGCATTATACCGACCCGCCGGTGTGTAATATTCGTTAATTCTCCAATCTATCGACTCGCACCCACAAGAGGGACAAATGTTCCCATCATGGTCACAGTACACCCCCATGTTCGGGTGTGACTTCATCCAAGGCCGTAAGAACAGGTACAGTCCCTCAAGAGCAAGAATATCGGACTTGTTGTACTGAAGCATATAGTTCAATGCTTCTTTATTTCCCTCACAGCACCTTACCCACAGGGAGAAGTCTGTATCGTCTTTTTGCGACAGCCCGAACTGTTTTGTCAGGTGGTCTAATTTATGACTTGAAAATGCTGCTATTGCTCTGCTTTGTCGCAAGGTGTCAATAACCTGTACCGGACTAAATGGTGGTAAACCATTTGCCATAAATCGTGCTATTACTTTTCGCTTGTCAAACTTTATTGCATTATGAGCAATAATAATATGAGCTTCCTCAAGCACATCCCATAAAGACCTGCATATCCTTGAGTCATCTTTGTCGACAGCTTCGACAGATGTTACGACATCTGACTGAATTTCGTCTTTTAATAACCATTTGGCTGCCCAACTTAGAATGAACCATTCATGCTTTACCTGGTAATGATTTATAGTTAAGCCGTACCCAATCTCCCAAATGTACGCTTCAATAGGTGCGGTTTCTATATCAAGCAAAAGAATGTTCGGTGCTTTTCTTTTCGGCTTTTCCCATACTTTAGCTTGCCTTATATATCGTTCTGCACTACTTTCTGACACTTCGTAAAGCTCGGCAATATCTTTAGCCTTCCAACCCATACCGCCAACAAGCTTCTTTATGTCGTATATTTTCTTTTCACCTAACATAAACCCTCTCAATTAGGGTTTACTTCAGCCACCAAACTTTATCTTTGATGCAAAAAAGGCGACACCACCACCAATTACTCCGGCAATAGCTGATATTCCCGTGTCAAACCTTTTGCGAGTTTCAAGTTTTTTAAGCCTTCGGTCAATACTTTCTAAATAATTAAAGGTCAGCCATTCTCTTTCGTCTGAAGAATAGCCTCTCCATTGTTCTTTAGAAATTAAGTCACCAAGATTGTCATTCATATCTAATACACTTCCAGGTCAAATATCACCTTATGACCGCTGCTGAGAGTGCAATCACCTTCTACAATAAAAGGCCATTTTCTCCCGCCATGATAATACTGAATCTTCTCATCTGTGTTTAAACAAAGTGCATGGAAAATCAATGGCCCTGCGGCTGACCCATCCCTTACCATTAATTTATCAGAATTAGCCCCTGGAACAAATGTGATTGAAACTAATCGAGGGCTGGAATCATAATCAGTCATTACTGTCGCCCAATTAAAATTCTCTGAAATCGTGTTTGCTTCTACCGAAGAAGCGGTTTTTAGTACAGTTGGTGCCGCCATTTTAATCTCCTTTATGCGTTAGTTAATATCCAAATTCCACTTGCGTTCATTTCTAATGTAAGGTCGCCGCTGGTGTTACCCACATTGCCGCCTAAATCAGCGTAGCAGATCACACGGTCATTGGCTGGGGTAGCATCGGCTTCAATATATATTACAGCATATCGAGCGTCAGCGAACCCCGTACCACTCGCCGACCAAACAATATCATCACCATCGAAGGTAACTGTACCGGCAGCCAGGGTGATAACTTGGTTCGCTAATGTTTCTCCACCAGCGGTATAATTAGTTCCGGAAACTTCGTTTGCATCCATATCATCAGTATGAATATCGGTTGCATCGACAGGCTCTCTGATATCGTCAAGCAACATACACTTTAATGTGTCTCCGGCGGCATCGAGATTACCACCATTGCCGTCATGCTGTCTTTCCATAAATCTATCAAAAATTGACCATGCCATTGTTCAGCCCCCTATTCCTTGGTTATGTCGGACTGTTGAAAGCGCACCATTCTGCGCTTATATTCTTCTTCCCAGCCACGGTACAAGTCAGTGTCTTTCTTGCCCTCAGCTTTTAGCTCTGCCATCACTCTTTCACAGGTTTTTAATCGTGCCAGGTTGCGAGAACTTTTCCCTGCTGTTGGAACTTTATGAAGCACGTTTAAAGGCTGGCCGCCCATGCCCATCTTTGCGACTTTTATCGCAGCTTGGATTCTCTTACGCTTTGCCCGCCACTGTCTGTACCGCTTTTTAAGTTTCATAATTACCTCATGGTTAAAATATTTCCTAATGCCCGAAGCCCTCTTTTTACCACATCCATTCCTGTTACTGACAAGCTGCGCCCCAGGTATGCCATGGTAGCCTGTGTAATTTGTATCGTAGTGTCCTCCACCACCGTCAGAGCTTGACCGGCATACGACATTGTGGCTTGAGCGATTGCAATGGTAGTTTTAGCATTTACACCTAATGCCGCCCCTGCATACGCCATGGTAGCCGCCCCGATCTGGACAGTTATCTCTCCAACCGCTAATATGCCGCTATATACCCATGACACCGCCTGCTTCTCAGCCTGAACGATCCCTGCCGTGCTTGGATACACACCGGACACCATGGACGGAACCAGCATGCAGGTCGCTGACTGTCGTTTTAATCGCGTGTTGACCGCCATTAAGCACCAGCCCCAAACTCGCCTCTGGTAAAATCGGTGTCGTCGTCGCTGATAGTCGATGAATGGTCTATATTGTCACCAGCATCATTGTAAACATCGATTCTGGTTGCACTCGTCATTATCTTATTCCTCAAGAACTTATAGAGATAATCTATCTTCGTCATGGCATCCGGGTTGACAGGTGGCGCCGTATCTCCCGGTTCTGTTCTGGCATCGTCAAGCATAGCAAGGATAGCATCAAGGATAAGGTCGAGCCTGCCGCCATTGGCCCAATCTGTTTGGAGTTCATCTGTATCCGCTACGATAAGAGCAGTTTCCGCTTTAATTGCCGCGATAGATGTAGGATAATCGTCAACTTGAAGCTCATTCGTATCAGCGACTATCAGGGCGGTTTCGGCCTTAATAGCAGCTATAGAAGTGGGGTAATCATCAGTTTGAAGTTCGTTTGTGTCAGCTACGATAAGAGCAGTTTCAGCCTTAACAGCGTCAACAGCAGTTTGGACAGCCGCGATAGATGTAGGATAATCGTCAACTTGAAGCTCATTCGTATCAGCGACTATCAGGGCGGTTTCGGCCTTAATAGCAGCTATAGAAGTGGGGTAATCATCAGTCTGAAGTTCGTTCGTGTCGGCTAGGGCGGCATCGACATCTGCCGGCAAGTTTGCCGCATCGAGCTCCGCAAGCCTGGCTTCGGTGCATACACTTGCCAGGGCAACGGCTGCCGTGATTCGAGCAAGTAAAGTATCGATGTCGGCCGGTATGTTCGCGGCCGTGAGTTCGTCAAGATATCCCGCCCTTGCTGCCGTCAGCCTTGACTCTAAGTCATCTACAAGAGCATTTATTGCCGCAAGTGTCGTCGGCAGGGTCGTTCCGGTATCTGTTAGAATTGCGGCAAGATCGTTCAAGGCTCCGCTGTCCGGCAAGTTATCCGTAACCGCCTTGATGGCGTCGATTAACAGATCGAGCCGGCCTCCATTTACCCAGTCTATTTGCAATTCGTTTGTATCAACCAGGATCGCATTTATATCAGCAC
>JBARPZ010000534.1:0-4470 GCA_049643445.1 Sedimentisphaerales bacterium | reverse complement strand
TGAAGCAGTCTTGTTTGCAATCTTAACTTCCTCACGGCCTTTTATCGCTTCGAGTAAATCGTCGATTTGCAGGTCGTCGCCAGCTTTGATTTTGTCATAATCAGCCGGCTCGGCGAATTCTATGGGTACAATGCAGAAGTTAATTAAGTTGGCTTTGTGGATTCGCTCAATACTCTTTGCCAGCACCGCCCGCACGCCCAGATACATCGGACAAAGCGCGGCGTGCTCTCGTGACGAGCCCTGGCCATAACTTTCACTTGCCACGATTATACCTGCAACTCCTTGCTTCTTGAGTTCAAGGCTTCGCTGGGCAAATGTCGGCTTGTCCGGTTCGTTAAAGCAATTGAAGACGACCTTTGCGTATTCGGGTACATTCGAGCGCAGTTTCAAGTAAGGCCCGGCCGGCATAATGTGGTCGGTGGTTATTTTGTCGCCGCATTTAATCAGGACTTGTCCCTGTAGTTTTTCCGGCAGGGACGGTGGCATTTGCGGCACAACAATGGTAGGCCCGCGGTAAACAGTCACTTTTTCTGCCTCTTCTTGGCTCAAAGGTGGCTCTATCATGTTGTCATTGATGATAAATTCGGTTGGAAGTTCTATTTTTGGGTATTCTATCCCGAGGATTTTCGGCAAATCGCGCGGGTCGGTAATTTGGCCTGTCAGAACGGAGGCGACCGCTGTCTCTGGACTGACCAGATAGACCTGGTCGTTGGCTGTTCCGCTTCGGCCGGGGAAATTCCTGTTGAACGTGCGCAGGCTCACCGTTTCATCAGCGGGTGAAAGACCCTGGCCGATGCACGGGCCACAGCCGCATTCCAGGACGCGGCCGCCGGCCGAAATCATATCCTCCAAAGCACCAGCTTCTGACAGCATATTCAAAACTTCTCTACTGCCCGGAACGATTGCAAATTCGACCATATTGTTTATGCGCCTGTCCTTTAAGGCTTTTGCAACCATCATTAAATCGGCAAAGCCCGAGTTTGTGCAGCTACCAATTATGACCTGTCTTGTTTGAACGCCGGAAATTTCCCTGACGGTTTTGACGTTATCCGGCGAGGATGGACAGGCCGCCATCGGCTCCAGTTCCGACAGATTTATTTCGATGATGCGGTCGTATTCGGCGTCCGGGTCGGCGGCCAGCGCCTGATAGTCCTGCTCTCGCTTTTGAGCGGTGAGGAATCTTCTGGTTTGCTCATCGCCGGCGAAAATGCTTGTTGTTACGCCCAACTCAGCTCCCATATTGGTTATTGTTGCCCGCTGCGGCACAGTCAGCTCCGAGGTGCCTTGCCCAAAATATTCGACCACCCAGCCCACATTGCCTTTTGTCGAGAGCCGGCTGAGCAGTTTAAGGATAATGTCCTTGGCTGAAACCCAGCTGCCCAATTGGCCGGTGAGTTTGACGCCGAGGATTTTCGGACAGGTAAGATAGAATGCCCCTCCAGCCATAGCCGCTGCTACATCCAGTCCGCCGGCCCCGATGGCAAGCATACCGAGTGCGCCGCAGGTAGGCGTATGCGAATCGCTGCCCAGAAGTGTTGTGCCGGGCTTGCCGAACCGCTCCAGATGGACCTGATGGCAGATACCGTTGCCGGGGCGCGAGTGATAGACGCCTGATTTGGCGGCTATCGTTTGCAGATACAAATGGTCGTTGTGGTTTTCCGGTCCAAAGCCGGCAATATTGTGGTCAACATAGCTGACCGACAAGTCGGTTTTGACTCTGCCGGTACCCATTGATTCAAACAGCAAAAATGCCGTTGTACCCGTGGCATCCTGCGTGAGCGTCTGGTCAATCCGAATACCAATCTGCCGGCCGGCGGCGATTTTGCCGTCAACCAGATGCTCGGAAAGTATCTTGTAAACAAGTGTCTGTCCCAATTTTATACTCCGTATAGATTAAAAAGCATAAGCTAACATAAATGTCGGCTAAAGACACGAAAAAGTCTGATTTCTCGATATAATCGAAGTTCATCGGCCCTCTTTTTCAATACAGTAAAGATGATTTTCGATGCGCATGAATATACAGCCATCGGCAATAGCGGGTGAAGCATAGCAACGCCCCTGCAGGTCGTTTTCGGCGAGCACTTTAAATTCGGAATCGGCGGCAATCACAGTTGTCAGGCCCTTCGTATTGCAGGCGTAAACTTTGCCATCGCCTGCCACGAGGGAGGATAAATGCCTGCCTTTTAGGCGGTGATTCCAAAGCACTTTACCCGAGAGTACGTCATAGCAGGTCATAATACCTGTATCAGTAACTACAAATAATTTGTCATCGTAGATAACCGGCGAAGAGTTCCCCGGGGCACCGCGATTCGATTGCCAGAGGACATCCGCTTTTGTGCTTCCACCTGCGTTGTTAAGACGCATCATGACGGTGGCCTTTGGTCCGTAAGTGCCTCCACCAATGCACAAAAATTCTTCTGACCTCGCCATGCTCGCCACCTGTTGCTGCATAGGTATTTTTTGTGACCACAAAAGTTGTCCTGATTCAATGTCATACGACGTGAGGATTTCCCATGATGAAATGAGGAGCTGTGTTTTGGCACCGTCCGGATACAGCAGTGGCGTTGTGTAGCCATCGTATATGTTCGTCGGGTTGATTTTCCAATGCCTCCGGCCCGTTCGTTTTTCAAATGCAGCAATCCAGGTTGATCGCTTACTGTACCACTCACATTCCTGTACCACGATTGCCATATCATTAACGATTAAGGGGGAACTGACAACTCCATATCGACTGTTTTTAACATATCCGGGGTCCGGGATGCTCCATAAAACATGACCCTCAAAGTCCAAACATGCGATGCCTAAACCGAAGTTGACGATGATGTGGAGGCCGTCGGTGGCAGGTGTTGGTGTGGCGTATGAGTTTTCACTATGCTTGCGCTCCGGAGGTGCAGTGAATACGGGCTGTATCCACAAAATATTTCCTGTTTTGGCATCCAGACAAACAGCAGCGCGTTCGGCGCCCATTTGTGATTGCGTAAAGTTCGCCGGTATAAAGACCAGGGTGGACAGGCCTATCGGCAACACTACAAAGAATAAGGCCCATTTGTTTCCAAAACGCCATACGTTTTTGTGTCTGAAGTGGATTTCAACTTTGTTCCAGATATACCACCATGGCGCCAACAGCATGCCACGGAGTGTAAATGCGAGTTTTGTCCTTAATTGAATTGCTTTGTTAAAACGAATCTTTAAGTAACTCAACATATGCCATGACGCGACCAGGAGTGCGGGAAGTGCGTATATCATTTTTTTCCACAATTCAATCTCAAACTTCCATTGATCTAAAACTGTAAACTTTACAAAGAGATATGTACTGAAGAAAATAACTACCGCTCCCAACAGCCGCCAAATTGATTTTGCCCTAATGAATCCGACAGATACGGCCAAGCCCAGCAAAGCAATTCCGCCCGAAGTAAGCCAGAGCGTTCCCGGCGATCCCTTATCCATAGAGAGCAAATTGTAATAATAGTCTCTTCGAGGCAAGACGAGAAAATCAAACTTTTCACAAAGCAAATCAAAATATTGAGGCTTGATACAGGCAACCAATGCAAGAGAAACGAAGCAAATTGATGTGATTGCGGCAAACAGGCGGTTGTCGCGTTCGGCTAAAAGATGCCCCCGGGGTGGTGTTTTCCTTTGTGTTCGGTCCCGGGATTTTCGAAACCAATTTACAGCGGCACCTGTAAAAAAAGCAACGGCCAGTCCTAAACCGGCCATGCTCACAACCCTGTGTGAAATTACAAGTTTCGAGCTTTCGTATGCTGTTGTGAGAATAAGGCGACCATTAATGATAATGGGTGATGAATTGCCCTGTCCCGGGATTTTGACCTTCCATTTTATATTCCGGCTGTTACTATTCCAGAACTTGGGCAAATCCTGCTCAGATGAGGTGCCTGAGCCATTTGGTCCTCTCCACTGAGGCCACTGTTTGTTTAAGCCGTCATCAGACTCGGCCCCGTGCGTTCCCCGGTACAAAAATATTGCCCAAAGAAGAGTGGTTACCAAGAACAGGTTTAAAAAAAGACGAAATTTATTGGTATTTTGCATTGATACTTTAATTCTACCTCAGATTCCGTCGGTATCTCCCTGACCGATTTACATTTACAGGACACATTAAGACGTTCAAATAAGCGTCAGCAAATACTAACAACCGTGACTTACGACAAAGGTGTCGTTGTTCCCGGGGCGTTTTGTAAGCAGGGGACAAGGTGTCGCATAAGTATTTTATAGGCAAGTGCCTGCCCCAGTTTCACACTCCGTTACAATCAACACAGAGACTCTAACATAAATACATTCCGAAGACAAATCTTATGTTTGGTTAAATGTTGGATTAAGTACACGGCACCGGTGATTTGCCAATAAGAAGAAAGCGGCCTTGCGCTAAATCGCACAAGGCCGCCTGTTAATCAAATGAAGAACGTCGTGGCCTACATTGTTGGTATTCCACCTGTAGTCGGGGTTCCGCCTGTT
>JBARPZ010000533.1:0-1680 GCA_049643445.1 Sedimentisphaerales bacterium | reverse complement strand
CAATCTTGCGGGATCCACGGGTCGGGTCTGCTGATTAACATTACGCGCCCGATTGGCCACACATATCGCCAGATAGCCTTTAAGCGATCCTTTGAGACGGAATCGTCCTGACTGAGCTGCAAACTGGACAAACACATCATGAAGTACGTCCTCACTCCCGGCCGGGTCATTCAGCAGTGCCCGGGCTACCCTGCTCAGAGCGATCTTATACCGCTCATAGATGCAGTGTAGCGCCTGGTATTGGCCTGCATTAAACCTCCGGATTAGTTCTTTTTCTTCATTCACAAATAGGCTAGCCCAATATTCCAGTAAGATCTTACTAACGATAGTTCTACCTTAGAAACAGATGAAGAGGTGATATTAGTTTAACAAGATAAAGTTTTTTTTCCAGGGAGTGCTAATGAGCTTGCTCTTGTGGATGTAAACGGCATGAGGAGTGAGGTGTGAGGCCGTCAGTCATCTAAAAGGTTCAGACAGTCAGGAGTACGGCAGATAAAACAAGGCAGGTCAACAGGTTCGTTTTCATGTTTCAATTCCGAACATCTCGGCTGATGGCCGGACACTACACTTCGAATCGGGTAATTACCGTGGAGGGTATGGTGGTCTCGACCTGTGGCAGGCGCCAATTATTCCCATCGTTGACTTCAATGGTGACGGAATTGTTGATGCTGTCGACATGTGCATCATGGTCGATCACTGGGGCTCAGATGAGCAGTTGTATGACATTGGCCCGATGCCCTGGGGTGACGGCGTTGTCGATGTCCAGGATCTGATCGTGCTCGCTGAGCATTTGTTCGAGGAAGTCCCACCAGTTGAATAGACTGCATATTGAAAACAGGAAGAAATAAAACACCCAATATCGTTAAGAGCTGACAGCTTAAATGAGTTGTCAGCTCTTTGTCTTTTTGGACACGGTCATTGAAGACGATGATGAACTATTTTTCATACGGAAATTGCCCATTTCAGCGAAAAAAGGACATATTCCCGGACCCGTTCCGGGCAAAATTGGTATCTGTAGTGACATTTTGGTGACACGCCGTGTCAAGGAATCCTGACGTTTTGTAGCCGAAAAGATTGGGGCCATTTGATGGGCTATGTCACTTGATAATATTCTCTGTTTGCGGCAACTTTGTCCTCCAGTCTTCAGCCTTTTCTGGCTTGCGGCCCTCCAAATAGAGCTTGCGTGCTTTAGATCGGAAGGATAACATAAGTAACTGCTTTGGCAAGTGGTCAGATGTTGTCATTCGAGCCCTGTATGCGTAGATGGACCCTATGGATTGACAGATACTCTTCAAAAGAATTCACTTTCGGAAAGAGCCATAAAGAGATTATAAAACCTACGTTAATCGGGAGACAGGAATGATAGATAGACCGTCAGTCCGACTGGCTCGAATACTCTCTCTGCTAGCGATAACTTTCTGCTTCAGCGCATTCAGCCACTCCAGCGAACTTGAGAAAATCGAACAATGGGGCGTTTACGAACTCAGTCAACAAGGAACCTCCACAGGAAATCCCTACAAGGATGTTGCATTCAAAGTAAAATTTAAACACGATTCACGCACAGTCACAGTTCCTGGTTTTTACGATGGAAATGGCGTTTACAAAATCCGTTTTTCCCCCGATAGATTGGGAAAATGGTCTTATATCACGCAAAGTAATCTCAAGGGATTGAGCGGTCAC
>JBARPZ010000532.1:0-4750 GCA_049643445.1 Sedimentisphaerales bacterium | reverse complement strand
GGCTTTAATTGGCTTTGAATTGGCTTTGAATTGGCTTTAATTGGCTTTAATTGGCTTTGATTGGCTTTGAATTGGCTTTGAATTGGCTTTGAATTGGCTTTGTTTTCCTAATTGACCAAGTGTCCATTTGGTCATATCCCCTTGTTAATACTTTATTTACGTTCAACTTGACTTTTCTGAAATTGGCTTTGTTTTGCATAAAAAGCTTATAATTTCGTACGTAAACTTTCGTACATGTTCATGACAGTTGTCAGTTGCCGGTTGTCAGTTGTCAGAAGTTGGTAGTTATTAGCCATAGGGCAATCCTTAACGATTAAATTTGGTTTGAGCCTGCTGGCTCTATGTCCTTGCTGCGCTGCAGCTTACGACATGCAAACTGAAATGTCATCTTCTGCCATTTCTATGGCAATTGTAATTATACCAAACTTGGCCGGAATGTTCAATAAAAAATAAACTTTTTTTAATAAAATTTTTGGGATTAAAGACATCTGGATCCCTGCCTAATACATGCAGGGATTAGGGGAATTTTCTTGATTACAGTGGCCGGGAGTGGATAATGATGGAATGGTGGCAATGTAAGAGAATGTGGGAATATATGAAACAGAGAAGCAGGGAAACTCCGGCAGAACAACGGGCCTCTTATACCGAGGTGCCGGAAGGTGAGGGAATTGTGGTGATGAATCCGGAATACGGGCTGCGGTTAGGCGAACTTGAATCACTCGAAAAAGAGTATAAACGCATCGGTGACTTTTTCAAAAAGAAATGCGCCGGCTACACGGGGTATTTATTAACAGCCAACAAACAATTAGCGGCAAAAGTCGGACTAAAAGCTTCTCGCCGTATGATATTCTACAACGGCAAAATAGAATGCCGCCTGCTGAAATATGAACTTTACGAGGGAATAAGGCAGCCACAAAACAGCGGACAGGATTAGCCCTGACATCGCGTTGCGGTTTACTATATATAGTTGTGGTTTTACTGGTAATGGATATAATGCCACTATGAACTGCCTTATAGGCAGATAAGTAATGAGATTGTAAAGGGGACAGCCAAAGAGATGAAAGATTCGTTAGCACATTTGCCGGAATTAGAATGGGATGAATTAGAACAACTCGCCCCGTGTGTAAAATAACTGTACGAAGTAACAGAAAGAATCTGTAAGGCCAAAATTGAGGGTTTTGTTTGACCACAGAGGACACAGAGAAATAAATTTAAAAAGAGAGTTCGCAATGAAAATAATAGAGCCTTGCCCCTTATGTAAAACTAAATGTGCATTATATAGTATTGCTCCTCTTAATCAACTTTTTACCATAAACTGCCCGTCTTGTGGTAAGTATAATCTTACCGATATAGCAATACAGGTTCTTGACAAACGCAAAGATAGTTTTCATATAATTTCTGGCATAACTCGTAATTTTCGTGAACTGCACAAAGATACAGATGGTTGGTTTGTCATAAAAGGGGAAATGATTGATGACGACGCAAAATTTCAAGCGGAATTTATAAGCAAAGCACCAAAAAGCGTACTTGAAAAAGCATTATTCCTTTTGCAATATATATCTCGTAAGACAAATTATCCGGGTGATATAGTATTAGTTACCCCTTCACAAGATTATCCTATCTGTTTTTGTAAAAACGCAAAAGAGTTGATCTTTTATATCAACCATATTAGAGACAACGGAGACGTTAAAGCAGATGAAACGATGAAAGATTATAGCCTTTCTTTAACTATAAAAGGGTGGCAGAAAGTTGAAAGTCTTAACAACCCTAATATAGAATCAAAACAGGCGTTTGTGGCTATGTGGTTTGATGAGAGTATGAACGAAATATTTGTAAAAGGCGTTTGTCCTCTTGGAGATGAAAAAGACGAAAGTTACACTGGTTTTAAAATGCTTCGTATCGACCAAAAACATTTCAATGATAAAATTTGTGATAATATAATTGCCGAAATAAGACGGAGTCGATTCATGATAGCAGATTGCACAAAATTAAGGTCTGCTGTATTTTTTGAAGCGGGTTATGCTATGGGATTAGGATTGCCGGTTATATTTACATGCAAAGAAGGTACAGATATCAAAAAATGCTTTGATACTGATCATTATAATCATATTGTATGGAAAGATGCAGATGATTTGCGAAATAAACTTAAAGATAGAATACTGGCTAAAATAGTCTTGTAGGGAGTGCAACTTGTTTGCACACGCGGAATCATTTAATAAAAGAGATTATAAGAGTCCGCCCCCATAAGGGGTAAATACCTGGGGCACAAGCTCCGGCGGATAAATATGGCAGTTTGAAAAACATTAACTAAGGCTGGAAAAGTGGAAGCAAGATAATAACTATACAAAGCGAACGTTGCCAGTCTTGTTTTTGTGCTTAACTATCAGACAAAGATCAAGCGAAAGGAAGAATACAGCATGTCGAGATGGAAATTTATTTTCCGTAAAGATGAGAGAAAAGACAACAAGGAACTTCTGCAAAAATTGTCCAAAGCAAGAACTGATGGAACGAGACAACTTCTCAAAGTATACATTGATGTCACAACAAGGTGTGATGGGCATTGTCTTCACTGTTTCTTCCATCCCAACCATAATCAACCAGAAATGCCTTTAGAGGAAATCTTTGAATTGCAGACCTATCTTCAGAATGGTGGAGTTGAGGCTCTGACATACGCAGGCGGAGATCCAATT
The DNA here is from genome assembly GCA_049643445.1 of Sedimentisphaerales bacterium. GTDB lineage: Bacteria > Planctomycetota > Phycisphaerae > Sedimentisphaerales > Anaerobacaceae > CS2-K091. Next base: position 2,060 of record JBARPZ010000532.1, on the reverse strand, counting down.
GCCAGAGGCGATCATCTCCGCATCTTGGAACACGGAGAAAGACTGGGACTGAAGCAGACATTTTGCACGCGTGGGTGGCTAAAAGATCTGTCAAATATCGAACAAGTTGCTAAAGCTAATCCTGAACACATCCAGTTCAGTTGTGATCCTGTGATTGCTGGTTTATCTATTCACGACGAGTTAGAGAGGATTAAGCAGGTAGGCGAACTCGTAAGTCGTCATCCATGTCACGTCTCTTGGGTAACAACTCTCACAAAAGGGGCGGAGCAATATCTTGTTCAGATATTAGAGGCAATTAAGAATAGTGGAGGAAAGGAATTTCGTATTCACCGTGTTCTGCCATGGGGAAGGATGTTAGAGAATCCCACACTCATCCCTACAAATGAGGAGTTTATTGCAACAATGCGATCCTTTACACAAATCTTTTTCGAGAGATTTGCAAATGGGATTTTGTTAGTTGAGGAGACACCAAGTACTCTACGTCAATGTCTTCCCGAAAACACAATTGGTCGTGTAAATATGATCGGTTGTCCTGTTGGCCAGACAGCCCTGACTATTGGCTTCGATGGAAGTGTCTATCTGTGTCCAATTCTGAAGCATAAAAGCCTTAAGTTAGGTGATTCGTGGAGACTGGTTTTTGAGTATTGGGACACTTTTCAGAAAACAGCCCCTTTTTCCCAATCTGTATTTACTGGCACGATATGCGAGGGGTGTAACGATTTCAATAATTGTCTTGGAGGATGCCGATGTCAAGCAGTTGCCAAGTCCGGGTGCCGGTGGGATGTAGATCCAACTTGTGCATTTTGTAGCACAAAAAAGGGAGCCAATAATGTCTAACTTTATTCGAAAATCTCATTTATTCATGTTCCTTGCATTTGCCTTGCCGATCTGGATGTTTTCTTTGTTTCTTAAAATACAACTTATTAATCCCATCAATACATCTATCTGGATATTGTTTCTTGTACAAACTATCCCATTAGTCTCATGGTTGGTATATACTTCCATTATTCCTTCTTTAATAGGGGAGATACGTTTAGGTTTGGAGGAACAAGAGGAAGCACTTTCTGAAACTGTATCTACAAGTGTTACAACACGTGCAACATTTTTGGCACTCACTGTTGCAGGGATAGCGTTGCTCGGATTCCAAGTAATTAATGCAGGTAACACAATATCCATGTATTACCTTAGTATTGCTCTATTTGTTCTTTCATTTCTTTCGTTTGTCATATCAACTGATGTCTCGGACTCGGCAAAGAATGTTCCATTTAGAACATCACAGCGAGGTGTCATTTTGACGAGAAGAGGTGCACGATATTATCAGTATGGTTTTACATACATGATATGTGCATTTGCTATCAGTATGACTAATATAAGTGAGGTTTTCTGTATCATGTTTATAGTCCTTTGGGACATCTTTTATTTATGTGCAAATCTACCGACACAGGGCAATGCATATTCTAGGATCAGGAAACTCATCATTTTGTTTGCTAGCATTGTTATCATACTATTGCCAATCTGCTATCTTCTTTGGGACATGTTGATATTTGCCGAATGGCAAGCTATTGTTTGTTATGGATTTGTATTGTTGTTATCAATATTAGGCGTAGGTGTTATTCTTAAATATCATATACCTGCGGAATAAAGCCCCCGCGGCCTGTGCCTTAGGTGCGTTTGTCCTAGGGACTCCTCCACAGGATGCCTTATGGCATGACGGGGAGCGGGGATTTTATAGAACCACACAAACGGTGTTAGAAGGCGGACTCACTCCCCCTTTATTAACGGCTAATAGATTTTGAGCAAGCGGAAAGCAATGCTAAATCGGCATACGAAAAGGCCGTAGGTATGAAGTACCTGTGGGCGGAGGGGAAACTTAAAGGGAGAAGTGAAAAGGGATAAGGGAAAAAGGAGCATCTGGGTCCCTGCCTACGACATGCAGGGATTCGGGATGCGGCGGATTTGTTGGGTGAGATATACTCGGTCAGGGGTGATAAGGCGAATGGGCGGAAGTGGCTTAAAAAGGCGGTTGTGTGCAGGAAGGAGATTTTGGACCCGAAGGTTAA
>JBARPZ010000531.1:0-2525 GCA_049643445.1 Sedimentisphaerales bacterium | reverse complement strand
GCTTATGGATCTGGCTCGCTGGATTAGCAGTTATTATGTTTGCCCCCTGGGCCAGGTTTTATCGGCGATGGTGCCGGGAGCGGTGAAAAAAGGAGCAGGTGCCCGAACAGAAAAGTGTGTTTACCTGGCAATTAGCTCCACTGATATTGATGAAACTGTTAAGAAATTGAGGGGAAAGAAGCAACAGCAAATTGCCCAGCTCCTCTATGCCAGGGGGGCTTCAAGTATAGAGACAGCTTTAAAGATGCAGGAAATTTTAGAAGCAGTCGGCTGCACAAATCAGCCTGTAAAGAAGTTGGCTGAAAAACAGATTGTCAAACTCACCGAGAAGACAATATTAAAGGCTTTACCTGCCATTCCGAAGGGGATGTCAATACAAACAGATAAGGTGGTTCTCAACGATGACCAGAGAAAGGCGCTGGCTTCTATAAACTCTCAGATTGATTCAGGCGGATTCAGCGTCACACTCCTGCATGGTGTTACGGATAGCGGCAAAACCGAAATTTATATAAGAGCTGTGGAGGCAGTTTTACAAAAGGGCGAAACTGCTATCATTCTGCTGCCTGAAATTGCACTTACCGCTCAAACGGTTCAGCGGTTCAACTCAAGATTTGAAAAAATAGCTGTGATGCATTCGGGATTGACCTCCGCTCAACGAAATGTGCAGTGGCAGAAAATAAAGGCCGACGAAGCCGACGTGGTTATCGGTGCTCGCTCGGCGGTTTTTGCCCCATTATCTCGGCTTGGTCTTATCGTTGTTGACGAAGAACATGAAACGGGCTACAAGCAGGATACCGCGCCGCGGTATAACGGCAGGGACGTGGCGATAAAACGGGTGCAATTGGCCGATGCTCATTGCATTTTAGGAAGTGCCACACCTTCATTGGAGACTCTGTCTAATTGCACCGGCAGAAAGCATTTTAGTCTGGCCAGTTTACCGAAGAGGGTAATGGATCTGCCTATGCCCGAAATGAAACTCGTCGATTTGCGCCAGGAGCATTCCACCGGTTATGGCATAAATTTAGTGAGTGAGCCGTTAGCTGAGCGTCTAAAAGAGGTTCTGGCGAAAAATGAGCAGGCAATTCTGCTTTTGAACAGACGCGGTTACAGCAATTTTGTATTCTGTCCATCCTGTAAACATACCTTGCACTGCCGCAATTGCGATGTAACGCTGACTTTTCACAAATCAAAAAGCTATCGCGGCGGCCGGATGCAAACGGTTACAGGAAAACACATGGATTATGGCTATGCAATGTGTCATTATTGTTTGGCGCAGACTCTTGTGCCTGAAAAATGCCCGCTGTGCGGAAAAGGGATGGCCATGATCGGGCTTGGCTCGCAACGGCTCGAAGAAGAATTGGCTAAAAAATTTCCCCAGGCTCGAACATCGAGGATTGACAGCGATTCTATGGCAAGCAGAAGCTATTACCGTCTGCTAAGAGATTTCAGCGAAGGCCAAATCGATATATTAGCCGGGACGCAAATGTTAGCAAAAGGCCTGCATTTTCCAAACGTGACGTTGGTTGGCATTATTAGTGCTGATACTTCGCTTTATCTGCCGGACTTCCGGGCGAACGAGCGAACATTTCAATTGATCTCTCAGGTCGCCGGTCGAACAGGGCGCTCTGCGAAAAAGGGCACGGTTTTCGTTCAGACGTTTCTTCCGGACCAGCCGGCCATACAGTTTGCCTTAAAGGCGGACTTTGACGGCTTTGTCCGGGAGGAGCTAAAGCATCGCAAGGCCTGTAATTTACCTCCGTATTGGCGGCTGGCAGTTATAGTGATGCGGGACATAAATTTTGATAAACTTGAAACCGCCTGCAAGATGATGCGAGAAAAGATAGACTCCATTGTCGTGCGGGATGGGCTCAAGATAGTCGTTCGCGGACCTATGCCGGCGGTGATAAGCCGAGTACAGCGGTTCCACAGGATGCAAATAATTGTCCAGGCCCCGGCAGCGAAGACTATACAGCAGTTATTTACGAGTTTGCGGGCGGCGGGGCCTGTTCGGCCGACGGTCAAGGTTTCTATCGATATAGATCCAGTCAATTTATTATAGCTTGCAATTTTAAGGCCGAGTCGATATACTTCGGCTTCCGATTTTTCGGGGAGTAGCTCAGTTTGGCCAGAGCGCTGCGTTCGGGACGCAGAGGTCGCAAGTTCAAATCTTGTCTCCCCGATTTCAATGGCTTTTTTGTTCATTTTCAAATCCTTATTCAATTTGCCAGCCGCTATTAGATCCGATACTGTTAAATTCACATCCTCTGCGCATTCGGCGTAGTAACCGATAGGATTAGGCCGGGTGTTAATCTTCATACGCAGCAGCATATATTGGCTCCGAAATTGGGTTCGTTTTGGGTTTGAATTGGGTTCGAATTGGCTTTAATTGGCTTTGAATTGGCTTTGAATTGGCTTTGAATTGGCTTTGATTGGCTTAAATTGGCTTTGGATTGGCTTTAATTGGCTTTGAATTGGCTTTGTTTTCCTAATTGACCAAGTGTCCATTTGGTCATATCCCCTTGTTA
>JBARPZ010000530.1:0-2501 GCA_049643445.1 Sedimentisphaerales bacterium | reverse complement strand
TTGTCGAAAGTTTCTTGAAGGTCAACGATTACAGTAAAAAAAGCAAGAAAAAGGCAGCCGAATTTATCCAGCCTCTGATGCAGCATCTCACCGAGCATGGCTGCATCGGCAGCATCTCGGAAATATTTGATGGAGATACCCCCCATAAGCCGAGAGGCTGCATCGCCCAGGCCTGGAGCGTGGCCGAACTCATCCGAGCATATGAGCTGATAAATAGCTAAAAGTCGCCTGCTATTCGTGGCTGTCCCTATTTTTACTCCTTCAGAATCGTAGTAAAAACATCTTTTTCCTTATCTCAATTTTGCTTAATCTCAATTTCAACCCGAAACATTTCCATGTCTCGAAAAGCCACAAAGTGAAGCAGATTTGGACCCTCAAAAACAATCTTACCATCTTTGGGATATCCCAAATATTCCTTGCTCTCAACACCGTCAACAACGACCATCCATCCATAACCTTGCTTGGCCCAATAGGCTATTCTACCATTAGGGCTAAAAATCAAGCTTTTATCCCATTTGTCCCAACCACCTATCGTCTCTTTCCGGATCTCGTCATAATGCCTACCTTCAACCTCATCAACAACCACCCATCCCTTGTCCTTCATTTCAACGACATAGGCTATGTGTTTGCTATCGGGGCTAAAAATCGGCGGTGAAATCTTGAGATTAGCATACGTATCTTGTGATATGTATCTTCTGCCTTCAACACCATCTACTATGACATAGTCCCCATATTCTCCCATAATCCCTGCTGAGTAAGCTACGCGTTCACCATTGGGACTAAAAGTAATGTTCATCACCCATCTGTAGTTTTTTTGTTCCTGCCCATCCACAACAACATACATAGTTCTACCAGACCAGGCCGCATAAGCAAATCGTTTGCCGTTGGGGCTAAATTTCAGTTCTGTAATATTGTCATACTGTTTGCCTCGGTTTCCATCTACGACAACGTATTTTTTGTCCCCTTCTTTAAATATACAGGCCATCCGCCTACAGTCGGGACTACATACCGAAGATTGTAAACTATTGGATTCAATAATTTCGATTTCATCCTTGACGATAATCCCTTTCCCGTCACGTCTGGCATTGTACACCACCTGCTTACTATCTTGACTAAATACAAGACCCGATACGGTCATATCATAATATTTCCCTTTCTTACCATCTACAACAACGAAGCTTTTGTGCCCGTTAACAGCCACAAATCCCAGTCGTTTTCCATCCGGGCTAAAGACAAGGCCTTTACCATCATTTGTTCCAACAATCCTGCCATATTCTCCACCTTTTTCCCCATTAAGAAAAATTACTTCCTTCTTGGCATTATTATCCCAAGCCTTATACGCTAAATGCCTGCTGTCAGGACTAAACGTTGGATAGCCGATGCCCGTGTAACCACCGATTCCTTCCACACCGTCAAGGACAACGAAATACTTTTTGTCCTTCATTCCTGCCAAATATGCCAGCCGTTTGCCATCGGGGCTAAAGGCACAATCAATCCCTGGGAAAGAGTCATAAAGTTTACTTGGCACACCATTGACAACTACCCGACCACCAGTGGATCCTTCAAATTCTCTATAGACAATACGCCGGTTATCGGGGCTAATAATCGCATCTGCACGTATCGGCTTTCCTTTTTCAAACTTGACTAAAGTTGTCTCTCTCGTAACTAAAGTAATCTTAGGGGTACTGACATCCTCTGCTTTCATATAATAAGCAATAAAGATACAGCATAGCACGATGGAAATAACCAACAGATACTTTGCTGACTTCATAATACCTTACCTCGATTCCTTGATATTGGACATAAAAATCAAAAAACAAAACCTACGTCACTCCGTGGTTAAACGGAAAGTGTCCCAGCCATAGTTGAAGGTTGGCAATAATGGGGACAGCGGGGCTGTTGAAAAAGTCTCCTGTTTTTCATTGTTTTGTCTTGCACTCATGCTGCCCTTGCCAAGTCAGGTTTATTGCTGAGATTTCCCAAAAGTCTTTCCAATAGTGTCTGTGCGACCGCATATATGCAAATATACTTCCAGCAAAAAAAAGTAATACCCAAAAAACCGCCCGCAAACTCCACAAGACGCTTGAGATTAATCACCGCAGCAGTCAGATAAGCCTGGATGGCAACATTGCTCAGCCCACGGCAGACCGCACGACGCAAACCGTGCTGAGTCTTGGCTTCGCCATGCATCCCTTCGACGCGCCAGCGATGTCGTTTATAAATCGAGATAAACTCCTGGTCTGGCTTGCCATGGCGTCTTCTCGCTCTAAGCAGAGCTTCGTAGGCACGACTGATCAGAACTGTTCGCGATGAAGCATCCTGGCTTATACAGCGATTCCGCAAGGGACATTTCCTGCAATCCTTTGACTTTGCTCGTTGCACCCGCGCGGCACATAAATTGTCGTCGGGTCAAGTCCTCCTTCCTCATGATATTACTCCCATTAATTTGCCAATATGCGCTTCAGTTGCCCTGATGCTCAATTGCACTTTTAACATCGCTT